>NZ_JACVVH010000034.1:0-64767 GCF_016647865.1 Pseudomonas sp. S60
CCTCCCGAATCCCCCGCGCCCCAAACCCTTGCACTTGGCAGCCGTTGCCGACAGCCCAGCCCTGCCCCGCCCGGCCAGTGATCGCATCAACCTTGAATTGGCCTGTAAGGCCAGTGTTCGGAGGCGCGACACTGTTTCACAATATTCATGCGATTTATGCGATAAACGGTTACCTGACAGAGATTCCACAGTCATGAACACACGCTCCGGCAAGGGCCTTTCATTCGCCAAGCGCATCTACCTGCCGCGTGTTTTTGGCATGGGCATCGGTTTATTGTGTGTGATGGCAGGCACGGCGCCGCTCTCGCCCCCTCCATGGGTGTGGGCTTTCATGCTGTTCAATGGCCTGGTATGGCCCCACCTTGCCTACCAGTGGGCTGCACGCTCCGAGGCGCCCTACCAGGCAGAACAGCGCAACCTTGTGCTCGACTCGCTGATGGGCGGGTTCTGGGCCGCAGCCATGCATTTCAACCCACTGCCGACAGTTACCGTGCTGTCGATGATGACCATGAACAACGTGTCGGCCGGCGGAAAACGCCTGGTGCGGCGCGGCGCACTGGCGCAATTGGGCGGTATGGCCGTTGCTGTAATGTTGCTCGGCCCCGGGCTGGAGCTTGAGGCCACCACGCTGCAAGTCTACGCCAGCCTGCCCATGCTCACCCTCTATCCAATGGCGCTGGGCTGGGTCTGCTATCAGTTGGCAATCAAGCTTGCCGAGCACAAGCGAAGGCTTGGCGCGCTGAGCCTTACCGACAGCCTGACCGGGCTGCTCAACCATGGCGCCTGGAAGGACCTGCTGATGCTGAATTTTCAGAAATGCAGGAAACACCGCAGCGACGCAGTCATTGCACTGATCGACATCGACCACTTCAAGGCAATCAACGATACCTTTGGCCACGTCATCGGCGACTGCGTGCTGCGTCAATTGAGCGCCGAGCTGCGTCGCACCCTGCGCGAGGGCGACCAGGCCGGGCGTTACGGGGGCGATGAGTTCTGCGTGATCCTGCCAGACACCAGCGAGGCGCAGGCCTGCCAGGCGATGGAACGCTTGCGCGAGCGGGTTGGCAGCTACCGCAACCCGCAGCTGCCCACCTTGCGCATCAGCCTCAGCATTGGCCTGTGCCCGTTCGGCGCCCACCTCGATACCTCCGACACTTGGCTGGAACAGGCAGACCGGGCGCTGTATACGGCCAAAGGCGCCGGCCGCGATCAAGTCATGGTCGCGCACCGGTTGCATGCTGGCACGCAAGGGCTGCACGAAATGCCAGACCTCATGTCCCTTGCCCGCTGACCTGGGCAGCCGCCTGCAACTTGCGCTCAGCCACGATCTCGGGCAAGTCACTGCGGCGCAGGTAGGCCCGTAGCGGCTCACTGATATTCAGGCGGTCATCCACATGCTGCGCCAACAGCAAGGCAAGCCGTTCACGGCAAAGCGCCATGCGCTGCCCCTGCTCGTGGCGCCAGACGAACTCGTTGCACGGCGTGATACTGGCGTCGGCGACATCCATGCCGAACGAATCCTCGGAAAAGCGCACAATGTGGCAGCCGCGCTTGCCATGAAACCCGACAAAACCTTTGAGCTGTTCGGCAGCGCTGCAGATGTCCTGCGATGTGATGGCCATCACCTAACCTCCCGATGAAGTTGAAAGACACGTACGCCAAGCGACGCTGAGCGCGCACTCGCACTCTTTAATACAAAGCGTCCAGGCAAAAAAAATGGGCGACCGAAGTCGCCCTAAATGCCTTGCGTGCTCGTGTACCTGAAAGGTCAGCGCCCTTTGCGCTTGTTCGAGTCCTTCCAGATGAAAATGCCCAGACCGGCAAAGAAAGCCACCATCAACCCAACCGTTACCACGCCTGCGATAACCACGTTGTCGAAGAACATGCTGGCCTCCATTCGTGTGCCGTTGTCCGATAGGGCTAAGTTAACCAATCTGCGGGCGGGGAAAATTGACCGGTGTCAATGGGTATGGAGGGTGCCCGGGGGCGGGCACAGGAGGCAGGCGCAGGCTTGACCTGCGTCAAGTTTCAGCGCTTCTTGGGCTTGCGCTTGGGCTTCTTCTTGGAGGCATTCAACGGCAAGGCCTGCTCGAACGCGTTGCGCATCTCGTTCAGGCGCCTTTCCTTGAGGTCATGCACGCGCTTGGCGCGCTCGGCATCGAAATCGATGAGGTTGTCTTGGCTCATGCTCGGGCTCGACGATCTATGGAGATTGCATGATGACGCCAGGGGCATGCGCTGACCAGCCCTGCCTCAGACTTCGATATCAACCAGCAGGCCCTGACGCACGGGCTCCCCCATCAACGGTGCCACCGGCACCGTGTTGTCGGCATTGACCTCGTCACCCGGCACGGCACTGAAACGCTGCTGATCGCCCTGACGCCGGCGCTGTTGCTGACGGCGCTGCTCTTCACGCAGCAGCAGCTCCTGCTCCTGGGGGTCGCGCTGCTGCTTGAGATCGATGGCGCTTTCGCCGGAAGCCGGCTGCGCAGGCACCACCGGTTTGATATCCGGGGTAGGTTTTACCGGGTCCTGTTGCGAGGTCACCGGTACGGCACTGAGCGGGATGATCGGTGGCAGCATGGACGTTCTCCTATGCTCCTGTATCGGCAGGCGCGAATTGGCCTTGATGTCATGGACAACAATTATTCGGCTTCGTCATCCGGGTCGTCGTCGGCTGGCGGGCTGACTTCGCTCCATGGCCGCTTGTACACCTGCTGCCACACCGCATCCATATGGGCTCGAACCTGCGCCGATGCGGCCTTGAGCGAAGCGCTGTCCACGCGTTCGCCGCCTATCGGCTCCTCGCCGGGCGGGGTAATCAGCGACTGCCCGGTGATGGTGTACACGGCCTGCCCCTCGCGCATCTCGATGGCGATGTCATGGGGGTCGATCCCCCCGCCGCAGTATGCATGGCTGGCGACGGTCACTTCGGCAACGCCATCGCCATTGAGGTCGCCGACATCGCTGACGTCGGCGTAGAAGTCCACATCCAGGTCGAGGCCTGGGCAGGTGGTTTCTTGTTCGATCTGCCAGCGGGGCTTGAATGCCTCGCGCTCTGCACTGCGCCCGTACAGGGTGGCTTTCAGCACCACCTTGTCCACTTCCTGTTCGCTGTCCGGGTCGCTGGCCTGGCCATCGCTGCGGCTCAGCACCAGCAAGCCTTCGCCATCACGGTCGCGAAAGTGCACGCTCTTGATCGGCGCCTGCACCCCCAACACCTCCAACTGCTCGACGGGGATGGCAGGCAGTGTCTCGAAGTTCTTCTGCTGGCACGCGGCCAACAACAGGCAGCCAGCCACCAGGCCAGTGCTTGTCCAGTGATGCTTGGCAGACATGTTGATGAACGACCCTCGAGCAGCACGGCATGAGGCGATGAAACGGCTAGAATGACGCATTTGCCATCACCGTTCGGCGCCAGAAGGTGCACTCGGCACTTTGGTCTGGCCGGCCGATCCGTTAACATAATCGGCTTTTTCATCGCGGGAGTTCAGGCAGTATGGCGCAGCAGTATCAACCGGGGCAACGCTGGATCAGCGACAGCGAAGCAGAGCTCGGCCTGGGTACCATCCTGGCGCAGGATGGCCGCCTCTTGACCGTGCTCTACCCGGCCACTGGCGATACCCGTCAGTACTCCCTGCGCAACGCGCCGCTGACCCGCGTGCGCTTTTCCCCGGGCGACCAGATCACCCATTTCGAAGGCTGGAAGCTGACCGTACGGGAAGTCGAGGACATCGACGGCCTGATGGTCTACCACGGCCTGGACGGCCAGAACCAGCCGCGGACACTGCCAGAAACCCAGCTGTCCAACTTCATCCAGTTCCGCCTGGCCAGCGACCGCTTGTTCGCCGGGCAGATCGACCCGCTGCCCTGGTTCAGCCTGCGCTACAACACGCTGCACCACACCAGCAAGCAGATGCAGTCAGCGTTGTGGGGCCTGGGCGGTTGCCGCGCGCAACCTATTGCGCACCAATTGCACATTGCCCGCGAGGTCGCCGACCGCAGCGCCCCTCGGGTACTGCTGGCCGACGAAGTGGGCCTGGGTAAAACCATCGAGGCCGGCCTGGTGATTCATCGCCAGTTGCTGTCTGGCCGTGCCAGCCGCGTGCTCATCCTGGTGCCGGAAAACCTCCAGCACCAGTGGCTGGTGGAAATGCGCCGCCGCTTCAACCTGCAGGTCGCCCTGTTCGATGCCGAGCGCTTCATTGAAAGCGATGCCAGCAACCCCTTCGAGGATGCGCAACTGGCATTGGTTGCCCTGGAATGGCTGGTGGAGGATGAAAAGGCCCAGGACGCGATGTTCGCTGCCGGTTGGGACCTGATGGTAGTCGACGAGGCTCACCACCTGGTCTGGCACGAAGAACAGGCCAGTGCCGAATATGCCCTGGTCGAACAACTGTCTCAGGTGATCCCGGGCGTGTTGCTGCTCACCGCCACGCCGGAGCAGCTGGGCCAAGACAGCCACTTTGCCCGCCTGCGCCTGCTCGACCCTAACCGCTTCCATGACCTGGCCGCCTTCCGCGCCGAAAGCGAGCACTATCGGCCCGTGGCCGAGGCCGTGCAGGAATTGCTGGACGACGGCCGCCTGTCGCCCAAGGCCCATGCCACCATCCAGGGCTTTCTCGGGGCCGAAGGCGAAGCGTTGCTGGCTGCCGTCAGCGATGGCGACACCCAGGCCAGCGCCCGCCTGATCCGCGAACTGCTGGACCGCCACGGCACCGGTCGTGTCCTGTTCCGCAACACCCGTGCGGCAATCCAGGGCTTCCCGGAGCGGCAGTTGCATGCCTACCCGCTGCCCGCCCCAGAACAGTACGGCAACCTGCCGGTCGGCGAGCATGCCGAGCTGTACCCCGAAGTGGCCTTCCAGGCCCAGGGGGAGGTGGCAGACGATGAGCGCTGGTGGCGCTTCGACCCGCGGGTCGACTGGCTGATCGACACCCTGAAAATGCTCAAGCGCACCAAGGTGCTGGTGATCTGCGCCCACGCCGAAACCGCGATGGACCTGGAAGACGCCCTGCGCGTGCGCTCTGGCATACCGGCATCGGTGTTCCACGAAGGCATGAGTATCCTTGAGCGTGACCGCGCCGCTGCGTACTTCGCCGACGAAGAGTTCGGCGCACAGGTGCTGGTATGTTCGGAAATCGGCAGCGAGGGGCGCAACTTCCAGTTTGCCCATCATCTGGTGATGTTCGACCTGCCAGCGCACCCCGACTTGCTGGAGCAGCGCATCGGGCGCCTGGACCGGATCGGCCAGAAACACACCATTGAGCTGCATATTCCCTACCTGCTTGGCACGCCGCAGGAGCGCCTGTTCCAGTGGTACCACGAAGGCCTGAATGCCTTCCTCAACACCTGCCCCACTGGCAACGCACTGCAACACCAGTTTGGCCCGCGGCTGTTGCCGTTGCTGCAAGGCCAGGACAACAAGCCCTGGGATGCCCTGGTGGCAGAAGCGAGCACAGAGCGCCAGCGCCTGGAAGCCGAACTGCACACCGGGCGTGACCGCCTGCTGGAACTCAACTCCGGGGGCGCCGGCGAAGGTGAAGCACTGGTCGAAGCAATTCTGGAACAGGACGACCAGTTCGCCCTGCCTATCTACATGGAAACCTTGTTCGATGCGTTCGGCATCGACAGCGAAGACCATTCCGAGAATGCACTGATTCTCAAGCCGAGCGAAAAAATGCTCGACGCCAGCTTCCCGCTGGGGGACGACGAGGGTGTCACCATCACCTACGACCGCGCCCAGGCTCTGTCGCGCGAAGACATGCAGTTCCTTACCTGGGAACACCCGATGGTACAGGGCGGCATGGACCTGGTACTGTCCGGATCGATGGGCAACACCGCCGTGGCGCTGATCAAGAACAAGGCCCTCAAGCCCGGCACGGTGTTGCTCGAACTGCTGTTCGTCAGCGAGGTGGTGGCTCCGCGCAGCCTGCAGTTGGGCCGCTACCTGCCACCCGCCGCCCTGCGCTGCCTGCTGGACGCCAATGGTAACGACCTGGCCACCCGCGTGGCCTTCGAAACCCTGAACGATCAGCTCGAGAGCGTGCCGCGCGCCAGCGCCAACAAGTTCGTGCAAGCGCAACGTGACGTACTGGCCAAACGCATCAGCAGCGGTGAAGAGAAAGTGGTGCCTACCCACGTTGAGCGCGTGGCCGAGGCCCAACGCCGTCTGGCGGCTGAGGCAGATGAGGAACTGGCGCGCCTGGTAGCACTGCAGGCGGTCAACCCGAGCGTGCGTGAAAGCGAAGTCGAAGCCCTTCGCAAGCAACGTGAACAAGGCCTGGCCATGCTGGAAAAGGCGGCCTTGCGTCTTGAAGCAATTCGCGTACTGGTAGCCGGCTAGCCTAAGTTGAAACAGGAGCGGCCCTTGGCTGGCTGCTCCTGAACCTTCCCCACCCCGCATATTCCCGCCTGCTATACCTCCGATATCCAAATCGTTGAAGTCAATGTCCCATTACCCGATGATGGCCTGAGCCCCATTCCCTATACTCCCCCGGATGGTCTGCACCGATCGTGCGTGCGGATACACGATAACGGGGCGTTCCATGGAGTGGATTGAGCTACGACTGTTCGCTGACCTTCCAGCCACTGGCCATGTGGTGATGGACTGCCGACACGAACCCGTTCTGGTGCTACTGGCATACCTGGTGGCCTGGGCCGGCTGCTTTGCCACCCTACACATGGCCGAACGCCAGTGCAGCAGCGAAAACACCGCGGCCTATCGACGTTGGGCGTTACTGGGCGCCTGTTGCCTGGCAGGCGGCATCTGGGCTATGCACTTCATCAGCATGCTCGCCTTCCAGGTGCCGCTGGAAGTTCATTACGACGTAACCCTCACCGCGCTTTCGTTGGTGATTGCGCTGATAGTTGCCTGCTGGGCGATGTATAGCTTTGGCCGGCATCAAATGCACACCCGGCACTACCTGCAGAGCGCAGCGCTGATCGGCCTGGGCATCGTGATCATGCATTTTGTAGGCATGGCGGCCATGCAAACCGGCGCAGTTCAGTATTACCGCACCGACCTGCTGCTGGTATGCGCCGTGATCGCGTTCTTCACAAGCCTGTCGGCCTTGTGGCTGGCCCGCTACTTCCGCAAAGGCAGCGGCATGCTGCACCAGTCAATGAAATATGCTGCCAGCCTGGTGATGGCGGGGGGCATCGTAGCCACCCATTTCACCGCCATGTCGGCCATGACACTGGTGATCCCAACGGACATGGCAATCCGCCTGCCGTCTGCTGACAACAGCCTGCAACTGGGGCTGGGCGTGGGCTTCATTACCCTGCTGATCAGTGGCGCCAGCATCAGTGCGGCACTGGCTGACAAAAAACTGCAGAGCAAGGAGCATGACCTGCGCCGGGTCAGTGTGCTGCTTGGCCAACTGGACCAGGCCCGTGCCTCCCTGCAACAGGCTGCGCACTACGACGCACTGACCAGCCTGGTCAACCGACGAGGCTTCAACCAGGTCTTTGCCGAGCGCCTTGCCGAGCATCAGGCTTGCGAAGGCCGCATGGCAGTCATGTGCCTGGATATCGACCATTTCAAACGTATCAATGACAGCCTCGGCCACCCGGCCGGCGACCGGTTGCTGACCGTGATCGCCAGCCACATCAAGGCCGCCACCCGTAGCCAGGACCTGGTCGCACGCCTGGGGGGCGACGAGTTCTGCGTGGTCACCAGCCTGAGCGGGCGTGAGGAGGCACAACATCTGGCACAGCGTATCCTGCAGCGCATGAAGGACCCCATTGACCTCGGTGGCCGGCGCATGGTCATGACCTCCAGCATTGGCATCAGCCTGTTTCCAGACGATGGCACCAGCGCCGAAGAACTGATGAAAAATGCCGACCTGGCCCTTTACCAGTGCAAGGCCAATGGCCGCAACGGCTGGCACTTTTTCGACGACAGCCTCAAGACCCGGGCTACCCTCGCGCTGCAGCTGGAAGAGGAACTGCGCCTGGCGTTGCTCGAAGAGCACGGGCTGACTGTGCACTACCAACCCATTTTTGATGCCCGTACTGGCCTGGTGGCCAAACTTGAAGCCCTGGTTCGCTGGCAACACCCGCAACACGGGTGGCTGGGGCCTGATCGTTTCATCGGCATTGCCGAAACCAACGGCCTGATCATCGACCTGGACCTGTGGGTGCTGCGCCGTGCCTGCACCGACCTTGCCCTGCTGCAGCGCCAGGGGGTTGGTGGCTTCAAGGTCACGGTCAACTGCTCGGCCGTGACCCTCAGCCACGATGCCCTGCCCAATGAAGTGGAGCGGGTGCTGGCCGAAACAGGCCTTGCTGCCACACTGCTCGAGCTGGAAGTAACTGAAAACGCCCTGATGGGCGACATGCAGCGCACCGTCAACGTGCTCAAGTGCATACGCGCACTGGGCGTGACGCTTTCCATTGACGATTTCGGCACCGGCTACTCGTCATTGGCCTACCTCAAGCGGCTGCCGCTGGATGTGCTGAAGATCGACCGAACATTCCTGCAAGACGTACCGCACAGCCTCAAAGATTGCCAGATCGTCCAGGCGATCATCGCGATGGCCCACACCCTGCACCTGCAGGTGGTAAGCGAGGGGGTGGAAAAGGCCGAACAGCAGGCGTTTCTACAGGATCACGGCTGTGACTGCCTGCAGGGTTACCTGCTCGGCCGGCCGGCTGCACTGGCCGAGCTGCACCCGCTGTTGCTACGCCTGCGTCCACCGGCGGTGACCCTTACGGCTTGCTCCGGTACTGCTCCACCAAGGTCGACGGATCCTGGTCCAGAAAACCCTGGCTTGCGTGCAGGCGCATCAACTGCGCGGCGAGGCCACTGATCGGGGTTGCAGCGCCCTGCTCGCGGGACAGCTTCACTGCGTTGTCCAGGTCCTTGAGCAATGTGCGAACGTGCCATTTGACCGGTTGGTAGGTGCTCGCTGCCATTTGCGGGGCCAGTATCTGCAGCGGCTTGGAGTCGGCGAAACCGCCTGCCAGTGCCTCAGCCAATAACCGGGTGTCAACGCCCGAACGTTCAGCCAAAGCAATCACCTCGGCAATCACCAGGGCGTTGCAGGCCACGATCATCTGGTTGCAGGCCTTGGTAACCTGCCCAGCCCCCACTGCGCCCATATGCGTGACCCGCTGCCCCAGTACCTGCAGCACCGGCTGGGCGCGGTGCAGGGCGTGCGCGTCACCGCCTACCATGATCGCCAACGTACCGGCTTCGGCGCCAGGGGTGCCGCCGGATACGGGGGCATCCAGCCAGGCCATGCCGCACAGCGCTGCCAGCTCGGCAGCCATCTCACGCGTGGCACCGGGTTCCAGGCTGGACAGGTCGATCAGCAACTGGCCACTGCGCCCGCCTAGCGCAATACCGGCCTCGCCAAACACCACCTCGCGTACCACCGCGGTGTCCGCCAGGCACAGCAGTACCATATCGGCATCACGGCTCAGTTCGGCAGGGCTGGCGGCACGCCGCGCCCCGGCTGCGACCAGCGCGTCGCACTTGTCGGGGCTGCGGTTCCACACCGTCAGCGGGTACCCGGCAGCCAGCAGGCGCCGACACATGGGCAACCCCATCAAACCGATACCGGCAAAGGCCAACGAGGGAAGATCAGTGCTCATCATGACTCCTGGCAATGGCTTACATTTCGGCAGCCTATCTCGAATGCACAATGACGGGCCAGCCACCGTCGCTTTACGCATGCCGTAAACTGTTACCGCCACGCCGAATTGTTACTTACCTCTACCCACCTTGAGCATAAACGAGCACTGCAACGGTGCGACTGCGAATTTGCGCGCACCAAAAAAGATCACGCCTACGCTGCGCCTTTGACCTGTATCACGATGAACGGCGACACCACCACCGCCCAGATCTCTGGGTCGCGGGTTTGCAGGTCAAGCGCCTGGTCGGCAGAGACTGGCCCCACAGTGCCATCACTGCGCCATTTGGCGAACAGATCGCTGCGGTTTTCAGCCATCGCTTCGGCCACAGTGATCAGGTCCAGAGCAGGGTCGACCCAAATCAGGTCACCTTTGGCCCAGAAGCGCTCCAGCGCTTTCCACTCAATGATTGCCGTCTCACCCAGCAATTTGGCATAGAGGGTGCTTGTTTCATCCGTCATGGGTGGTATCCGCAAAAATAGCCAATAACAAAGGCCGGCATTTTTGCAGAAAAACCCGGTTTCAAATATGCAATTTGGTCGATTGGCCCCGCATTGGTGGGGCCTGGCTGCAGAATCAGGCTTTGTAATGGCGCCTTTCTGTACTTTTGTGTCAACCAAGCGACAACCCGCGAAATAGGCACTTTTCGACCGCTTTTCAAGCGCTCGGGCAGCGCTCTACACTGTACCGGTACAGTTCCGGGACATGTTCCGGGGGAAGGTGGGCTTGCGCGTTGGCATGACCGCGCCGCAAATCCCGCCCGGTCTGTAGCCCTGGCCGCCAGGACTATAAGAATTACAACAGAATGAGTGGAGCACTATGATCAAGATTTCCAAGCTGTTCGCCGCAATGGTTCTGGCCGGGGTAGCCAGCCATTCGTTTGCCGCCGATACCATCAAGATCGGGATCGCCGGGCCCAAGACCGGCCCTGTGACCCAGTACGGCGACATGCAGTTCATCGGCGCCAAGCAGGCCATCAAGGACATCAACGCTGCAGGCGGTGTCGACGGCAAGATGCTCGAAGCCAAGGAATACGACGATGCGTGCGACCCTAAACAGGCCGTAGCGGTCGCCAACCGCGTGGTAAACGATGGTGTCAAGTTCGTCATCGGCCACCTGTGCTCCAGCTCTACCCAGCCAGCCTCCGACGTTTATGAAGACGAAGGCATCATCATGATCACCCCGGCCGCAACGTCGCCGGAAATTACCGCTCGCGGTTACAAGATGATCTTCCGTACCATCGGCCTGGACAGCGCTCAGGGCCCAGCCGCAGGCAACTACATCGCTGACCACGTCAAGCCCAAGGTCGTGGCCGTGCTGCACGACAAACAGCAATACGGTGAAGGCATCGCCACTGCGGTCAAGCAAACCCTGGAAGGCAAAGGCGTCAAAGTTGCCGTATTCGAGGGCCTGAACGCCGGTGACAAGGACTTCTCGTCCATCATCCAGAAGCTCAAGCAGAACAACGTCGACTTCGTCTACTACGGCGGCTACCACCCAGAGCTGGGCCTGATTCTGCGCCAGGCGCAGGAAAAAGGCCTGAAAGCCAAGTTCATGGGCCCGGAAGGCGTGGGCAACGACTCCATCTCGCAGATCGCCCAGAATGCCTCCGAAGGCCTGCTGGTCACCCTGCCGAAGTCGTTCGATGCCGACCCGGAGAACAAGAAGATCGTCGACGCCATCAAGGCTGACGGCAAGGACCCAAGCGGCCCGTTCGTGTTCCCGTCCTACTCCGCAGTTGAGCTGATCGCCCAGGGCATCAAGAAAGCCGGTTCCGAAGATACCGACAAGGTGGCAGCCGCCATCCACGCCGGCACCTTCAAAACCCCGACTGGCGAGCTGTCCTACGACACCAAAGGCGACCTTAAAGACTTCAAGTTCGTGGTCTACGAATGGCACTTCGGCAAACCGAAGACCGAAGTCTCCCCTCAGTAACACGCGTGACTAATAGCTGACCGTAGAAGCCCACTGTGCGAGCAGTGGGCTTTGTTTTACGAGGTTCATGGGCCCGCCCCCGCGATCCGGGGGCGGGCTCACCTGAAAATCTTAAAACCGTCACCCGCGGTTTCCTGGCCATACCCCGGCCAGCGAAATGCAAATCAGGTTTTTAGGAGCGCTGTAATGCCTGAGATCTACCATTTCTTCCAACAACTGGTTAATGGATTGACCATCGGCAGCACCTATGCCTTGATCGCCATCGGCTACACGATGGTGTACGGCATCATTGGCATGATCAACTTCGCCCACGGCGAGGTTTACATGATTGGTTCCTACGTGGCCTTCATGGCCCTGGCGGGCCTGGCCATGATGGGTATCCATTCGCTGCCGATCCTCATGACCGTGGCCTTCGTCGCGACGATCTGCGTCACCAGTGCCTATGGCTACAGCATCGAACGGGTTGCCTACCGCCCATTGCGCAACAGCAACCGGCTGATCCCGCTGATTTCTGCCATCGGTATGTCGATTTTCCTGCAGAACACCGTGTTGCTTTCGCAAGACTCCAAGGACAAGTCCATCCCCAACCTGATCCCCGGCAGCTTCTCGTTCGGGCCAGGGGGCGCGGAAGAAGTCCTGGTGTCCTACATGCAGATCCTGGTGTTCGTGGTTACCCTCGTGGCCATGACCTGCCTGACCCTGTTCATCTCCCGTTCCCGCCTGGGCCGCGCCTGCCGCGCCTGTGCCGAGGACATCAAGATGGCCAACCTGCTGGGAATCAACACCAACAACATCATCGCCCTCACCTTCGTCATTGGCGCCGCCCTGGCTGCCGTGGCGGCCGTGCTGCTGAGCATGCAGTACGGGGTGATCAACCCCAACGCCGGTTTCCTGGTGGGCCTGAAGGCCTTCACGGCAGCGGTACTGGGCGGCATCGGCAGCATTCCGGGCGCCATGCTCGGTGGGCTGGTGCTGGGTGTGGCTGAAGCGTTCGGCGCCGACATCTTCGGCGACCAGTACAAGGACGTGGTTGCGTTCGGCCTGTTGGTTCTTGTCCTGTTGTTCCGGCCGACCGGCATTCTGGGCCGCCCGGAGGTTGAAAAAGTATGAGCAGAAATCTCAAACAGGCGTTCTTCAGCGCCTTGCTGGTGTGGGCCGTGGCCTTCCCGGTACTGGGCCTGAAACTGAGCATCGACGGCATCAGCCTGGCCGTGCACAGCCAGGGCTCGTTCACCCTCACCATCATTGCCGTGTGTTCGGTGCTAATGTTCCTACGGGTGCTGTTCGACAAGCAGTGGAGCTCGGTGATGGGCCGCCGCTCGGATCGCAAGCTGATCCCGCCGGCCGTCAGCAACTACCTGACGCTGCCCAAAACCCAACGCTGGGTGATCATGGGCCTGATCGTGGCTGCGCTGGTGTGGCCCTTCTTCGGCTCGCGCGGCGCAGTGGATATCGCCACGCTCATCCTCATCTACGTGTTGCTGGGCCTGGGCCTGAACATCGTGGTGGGCCTCGCCGGGCTGCTCGACCTGGGCTATGTCGGCTTCTACGCCGTAGGCGCCTACACCTATGCCATGCTGTCGCACTACATGGGCTGGGGCTTCTGGGTATGCCTGCCGATCGCCGGCCTGATGGCCGCCACGTTCGGTTTCCTGCTCGGTTTCCCGGTGCTGCGCCTGCGCGGTGACTACCTGGCGATCGTGACCCTGGGCTTTGGCGAGATCATCCGCCTGTTCCTGCGTAACCTCACCGACTGGACAGGCGGCCCCAACGGCATCAGCAACATCCCCAAACCCGAATTCTTCGGTTTGACCTTCGAACGCCGCGCGGCTGAAGGCATGCAGACCTTCCATGAATTTTTCGGGTTGCAGTACAACTCCATCAACAAGGTGATCTTCCTGTACCTGGTGGCGCTGTTGCTTGCCTTGCTGGCACTGTTCGTCATCAACCGCCTGCTGCGCATGCCCATCGGCCGTGCGTGGGAAGCGCTGCGCGAAGACGAGATTGCCTGCCGCGCACTGGGGCTCAACCCAACCGTGATCAAACTCTCGGCCTTCACCCTGGGCGCCTGCTTCGCGGGCTTTGCCGGCAGCTTCTTCGCCGCCCGCCAAGGCCTGGTCACCCCGGAATCCTTCACCTTCATCGAGTCGGCGATCATCCTCGCCATCGTGGTGCTGGGCGGCATGGGCTCGCAACTGGGTGTGATCCTGGCGGCCATCGTGATGATCCTGCTGCCCGAGCTGATGCGTGAGTTCAGTGAGTACCGCATGCTGATGTTCGGTGCCCTGATGGTGTTGATGATGATCTGGCGTCCGCAAGGCTTGTTGCCGATGCAACGCCCCCACATGGAGCTGCGTCGATGAGCCGCGAAATTCTGCAAGTCAGCGGCCTGAGCATGCGCTTCGGCGGCTTGTTGGCGGTGAACGGCGTAGCCCTGACCGTCAAGGAAAAACAAGTGGTGGCGCTGATCGGCCCGAACGGTGCCGGCAAGACCACGGTATTCAACTGCCTCACCGGTTTCTACCGGCCCAGTGGCGGTAGCATCCTGCTCGACGGCCAGCCGATCCAGGGCCTTGCCGGTCACCAGATCGCCCGCAGGGGCGTGGTGCGCACGTTCCAGAACGTGCGCCTGTTCAAGGAAATGACCGCGCTGGAAAACCTGCTGATTGCCCAGCACCGGCACTTGAACACCAACTTTTTTGCGGGGTTGTTCAAAACGCCGGGCTTCCGCCGCAGCGAAAAGGAAGCGATGGAGCGCGCGCAGTACTGGCTGGAGAAGGTCAACCTGACCGAGTTCGCCAACCGTACCGCCGGCACCCTCGCCTATGGCCAGCAACGCCGCCTGGAAATCGCCCGCTGCATGATGACCCGCCCGCGCATCATCATGCTCGACGAACCGGCCGCAGGGCTCAACCCTAAGGAAACCGAAGACCTCAAAGCGCTGATCGCCTACCTGCGCGAGTCGCACAACGTGACCGTGCTGTTGATCGAGCACGACATGAAGCTGGTGATGAGCATTTCCGACCATATCGTGGTGATCAACCAGGGCACCCCCCTGGCCCACGGCACCCCCCAGGAAATTCGCGACAACCCTGAAGTGATCAAAGCCTACCTGGGGGAAGCGTAAATGCTGAAGTTTGAAAACGTCTCCACCTTCTACGGCAAGATCCAGGCCCTGCACAGCGTGAACGTAGAGATCAACCAGGGCGAAATCGTGACCTTGATCGGCGCCAACGGCGCCGGCAAGTCGACCCTGCTGATGACCCTCTGCGGCTCGCCCCAGGCGCACAGCGGCAGCATCAAGTACCTGGGAGAGGAACTGGTCGGTCAGCCCTCTTCGCAGATCATGCGCAAGAGCATTGCGGTGGTGCCGGAAGGCCGCCGCGTGTTCGCGCGCCTGACTGTCGAAGAAAACCTGGCGATGGGCGGCTTTTTCACCGACAAGGGCGATTACCAGGCGCAGTTGGACAAGGTGCTGCAACTGTTCCCGCGCCTGAAAGAACGCTACACCCAGCGCGGTGGCACCATGTCCGGTGGTGAGCAGCAAATGCTGGCCATCGGCAGGGCCTTGATGAGCAAGCCCAAGCTGTTGTTGCTGGACGAACCCTCGCTGGGCCTGGCACCGATCATCATCCAGCAGATTTTCGACATCATCGAACAGTTGCGCCGCGATGGCGTCACCGTGTTCCTGGTGGAGCAGAATGCCAACCAGGCGCTGAAGATCGCTGACCGCGCCTATGTGCTGGAAAACGGCCGGGTGGTAATGCAGGGCACCGGCGAAGGCCTGTTGACCGACCCGAAAGTGCGCGATGCCTACCTGGGCGGTTGAGTGAACGTTGGGGGCTGCGCTGCGGCCCCCAACCCCCTGACACCCAACCATTAACTTGAGATCCACCACCAGCCTGAGTAACGTGACCGGCTCTTTGGCCACGATTCTCCGGAGCCCGCCCCATGCGCCTCACCCCCACCCTGCTCATCACGGCACTGCTGCCCCTGTTCGCCGGCTGCCAACTCATGGGTGAAGCCCCTGCCGACCCCAATGTAGGCACTACCCGCATGCAAGGTGAACTGCGCGCCGCCGGCGGCCACCTGCTGTTCAAGCCGTGCAACGAAAGCCGTTCGTTCATCGTCAACGATGCTGCGGCTACCGGCATCCTGCAAGAAGCCGCCAACCTTGCCAAAAGCGCCAACGACACGCTGTTCGCCGACGTGCGGGGGCGCCTGACCGGCAGCAAGCAGGCCAATACCGATGGCCAACTGGATGTACGACGCCTGTACCGAGTGGAGGCCACTGCCGGCGCCTGCGCAGACCCGAATTTCAAGCAACTCACCTTGCGCGCCAGCGGGCACACACCTGACTGGGACCTTAAGGCCAGCGGCCGTGGCATGGTGCTGAACCGCGCCGGCCAGCCCCCCCTGCCCTTGCCCTTTCTGGAAGAACAGGTACCCGGCGGCGGCCTGACCCTGACCAGCGAGGCCAATGGGCAACAGGTAGAACTGTGGGTTGCGCCACAGCGCTGCGTAGACCCGGCCACCGGCACCGTCAACCATCTGCGGGCCGAACTGCGTATCGATGGCACCAGCCTGCAAGGCTGCGGTTACTATGGCGGCGCGCGCGACGACTGATGACCGGGTGCTTTAAACCTGCCAGTCAGGGCGGCTAACAGCTTATACTTGGCGGTTTGTGTTAAGCCGCCGGCCGCCCAATGGCCGGGATACTGGACCCTGCCATGCTACGAATCACCGAACTGAAGCTGCCCCTGGACCACCCCGACGAAGCGCTGCGCGAGGCCATTGTCCAGCGCCTGGGCATTGCCGACGCGCAGTTGCTCAGCTTCAACCTGTTCAAGCGCAGCTACGATGCACGCAAGAAAAACAGCGAGCTGCTGTTCATCTACACCATCGACCTGCACGCCAGCAACGAAGACGAACTGCTGGCCAGGTTCGCTGACGATCGCAACATCACTGTCGCACCCGACGTCACCTACAAGTACGTGGGCCAGGCGCCGGCCAACCTGCCGCAACGTCCAATCGTGGTCGGGTTTGGCCCCTGCGGCATTTTCGCGGGCCTGTTGCTGGCACAGATGGGCTTCAAGCCGATCATTCTCGAGCGTGGCAAGGAAGTGCGCCAGCGCACCAAGGACACCTGGGGCCTGTGGCGTAAAAGTGTGCTCAACCCCGAGTCCAACGTGCAATTCGGCGAAGGTGGCGCCGGTACCTTCTCCGACGGCAAGCTGTACAGCCAGATCAAAGACCCGCAGCACCACGGCCGCAAGGTGCTGGAAGAGTTCGTCAAAGCCGGTGCACCGGACGAGATCCTGTATATTAACAAGCCCCACATCGGCACGTTCCGGCTCACCGGCATGGTCGAGCAGATGCGTCAGGAAATGATCGCGCTGGGTGCCGAAGTACGCTTCGAACAGAAGGTCACCGACCTGCTTAGCGAAGGCGACCAGCTGACCGGCGTGGTACTGGAAAGCGGTGAGCAGCTGCACGCCCGCCATGTCGTTCTGGCGCTGGGCCATAGTGCGCGCGATACGTTCCGCATGCTGCACGCAAAGGGCGTGTTCATGGAAGCCAAGCCATTCTCGGTAGGCTTTCGTATCGAGCACCCGCAAACCCTGATCGACAAGGCTCGGCTGGGCAAGTATGCCGGCCACCCGAAGCTGGGTGCAGCCGACTACAAGCTGGTGTACCACGCCAAGAATGGCCGTTCTGTCTACAGCTTCTGCATGTGCCCGGGCGGCACCGTGGTAGCGGCCACCAGCGAACCGGGCCGCGTGGTCACCAACGGCATGAGCCAGTACTCGCGTAACGAGCGCAATGCCAACTCGGGTATCGTCGTGGGCATCGACCCCGAGCGCGATTACCCGGGCGGCCCCCTGGCCGGTATCGAACTGCAGGAGCGCCTGGAAGCCCACGCCTACGTGATGGGCGGCAGCAACTACCAGGCCCCGGCGCAGCTGGTGGGGGACTTTGTCGCAGGCCGCCCATCGACCGCGCTGGGCAGCGTAGAGCCGTCCTATAAGCCGGGTGTCACATTGGGCGACCTTGCCCCCAGCCTGCCAGCGTTCGCCATCGAGGCTATCCGCGAGGCGTTGCCGGCGTTCGACCGGCAGATCAAAGGCTACAACCTGCACGACGCCGTGCTCACCGGCATCGAGACGCGGACCTCGTCACCGCTGCGCATCACCCGTGACGAACGCTTCCAGAGCCTGAACATGAAGGGGCTGTTCCCGGCAGGTGAAGGCGCAGGTTATGCAGGCGGCATTCTGTCGGCAGGCGTCGACGGGATTCGTATTGCCGAGGCAGTTGCCCGGGATATGCTTGGCCTCTAACAAGGTTTCGCGCGCGGCTGCCCTTTAGCAGGCAGAAAAAAACCCCGACTGGCCCATGCCAGCTCGGGGTTTTTACTGCGTGCCGCTCGTCAGTGGGATACGCGGCTGGTGCCATCAACGGTCATGATGCGGACCCGGTCACCCACACGGAAGATTTCGTTTTCCTGCACGGCCTGTACATAGGCACGCATGCTGCCGTCGTCTTCACGCACGGTGATTTCTACACCCTGGGTGCGCGTAATGCCTTCTTCGGCGGCAGAGCCAGCAAGGCCACCCGCCACAGCACCGATAACGGCCGCTACGATACTGCCGCGCCCACCGCCCACGGCGCTACCGGCCAGGCCACCGACAACGGCGCCAGCGCCGCCGCCGATTGGGGTCTTGGTGCCTTCGATCTTGACGGGGCGCAGCGATTCGATGGTGCCCATACGCACGGTTTGAACACGGCGGGCTTCGTCGCGCGAATAGCTGTCACCGCTCAGGCTTGAGGCACAGCCACCCAGCAGCAACGACATGGTGGTAAAGGTCGCCAACAGCAAAGCGGATTTACGCATGGGTACAATCTCCAGAGGTCAGGTGTTCATTAGACGCTGCACGTTGACGGCTGTCACGACGCAAACGTCATAAAATTGTTTTCATTCAGCTGGCGTACAGACGCACCGCTGCATGCAGCCATTCAATTCAGACCAAGGATAGCCATGGATTACTTCATCGTCGTGGTCGCCACCGTTGCGGGGCTGTATTTCCATGGGTGGTTGTACGTGCGCATGCGCCGCTGGATGGACCGCGACCTGGCGCTGTCGCTGGCCGGCACGGACCCGCAAAAGCAGGCGTACATGCTGCAAAGGTTGCAGCAGGCACGCGTGGAGAAGGTGAAGCGCAAGCAGCTGGCCGGGTGGCTGCAACGTGAGGCGGCCGCCTACCCCGGCTGAGCTGACGAGGGGCCGCCATGCAGCCCTGGGCATCAGGGCGCCAGGCGCTCCCGCAGCCATTGCCCGTCGACACTGCGGTAGTTCAAGCGGTCGTGCAACCGGCTTGCACGCCCTTGCCAGAACTCGATTCGCTCCGGCAGAAGGCGGTACCCGCCCCAGTGTTCCGGGCAATGGGGCTGGGTGTCGGAAAAGCGCGCTTCGGTGCCCTTGACCAGGGCCTCCAGAGCCTCACGGCCAGCAATGACCTGGCTCTGAGGCGAGGCCCAGGCCCCCAGGCGACTGCCCAGGGGGCGCACCTGGTAATAGTCGTCGGACTCCTTGGCCGTTACCTTCTCGACCCGGCCTTCAATACGCACCTGGCGCTCCAGCGCCGGCCAGAAGAAGGTCATCGCCGCAAACGGGTTTTGCCGCAGTTGCTGCCCCTTGGCACTGTCGTAGTTGGTGAAGAAGGTGAAACCGCGCTCGTCCAGCCCTTTCAACAGCAACACCCGGCAATGCGGGCGCCCCTCACCGTCCACCGTGGCCAGGGTCATGGCATTGGCCTCGACAGGCGCCTGTTCGGTTTTTACCGCGTCGCCGAACCATTGGTGAAACAAGGCAAAAGGCTCCGCGGGGGCCTGGGCCTCGGCCAGGCCATCACGGGTGTAGTCGCGGCGCATATCGGCCAGGGTTTGGGTCATTGCTGCGTTCCTTGACGATCAGTTGGTCTTCGCAGGGCTGTTGGCAGCTACTTTCTTGTCGGTGGTAGCTTTTTTGGCCACCGGCTTGGCCGGGGCGGCTTTTTTCTTGGCGGGTGCTTTGGCAGACGCCTTGGCCTTGGCTGCTGGCTTCTTGGCCGCGGCCTTGGTTGCGCTCTTGGCCGCAGGCTTGCTCTCGGCCGCCTTGCTAATCGGGGCCTTGGCATCCTGCGCCGCGACCATGGACGCCGGCGCCGGTGCCGGGGTTGCCTGCTGATATTTGGTCAGCAGTGCGACCATGGTGTTTTGCGGGGTAAGCAGCATTTCCACACGGCGGTTGAGGGCGCGGCCTTCTGCACTGTCGTTGGCGGCACGCGGCATCACCGAACCCATGCCCTTGAGAATCAACCGATCACGCTGCAACCCGCTGAGGCGGAAGATGGCAGACACGGAAGCAGCGCGTTCCAGGCTAAGCTTCTGGTTGGCTACTGGCACACCGCTGGTATCGGCATGGCCCAGGACCAGCACGGCTGTCTTGGGGTCACCTTCCACCGTCTTGGCCACGCGGGTGATCGGCCCCAGGGTCATAGGCAGCAGCATGTTCGGGCGGTCCGGGTTGTAGGAGCCGTCCACCGGCAGCGTCACGGCCAGCACGTTGTCGCGCCGCTCCAGCTCCAGCTTGCTGTCCTTGATCGCCTCGCGCAGTTTGGGCTCGTACTCGTCCAGCCAGGCCTGGGTGGCCTTCTGGTCGATCTTCGGCACCACCGGGCCCTCTGCCTGTTTTTCTTCGCTGCCAAACGGCCACCACCAACGGCTGCCGCTGCTGGACTTGGCGTCAGCCTTGGCCACATTCTCGGTGACCGCCTGCTTCACTTCCTGGTCGGCGACCTTGTCCGAACCGAACGGCCACCAGCTCGAACTGGCACTTTTGGCGGTGCCCTGGGATTGGCTGGCGCAACCGGTAACAGCGGCCAGGCACAGGGCGAGTGCTAAGGTTTTATGTGAAGACATCAGCGATACACCATGAATTAGAAAGAAATTTTGCCCACACTCTTCAGGCATTGGCATTGAGGATAGTCAAAGAGCCTGGGCAATACTCGCATTACCCGATCAAAGGCATTGCGCAAGTACCCGCACCAGTTTCTGCGCCCGCGGGTCCATCAACACGTAGGGCCCCAGGGTGTTGACGACGAACCCGAAGGCTACATCATGTTCAGGGTCGGCAAACCCCACCGAGCCGCCGGCACCCGGGTGGCCAAAGGCGCGGGCACCCAGGCCGAAGGTGGCGTTGGCCACCTGGGGCTGATCGAGCATGCAGCCCAGGCCAAAGCGCGTCTGGGTGAGCAGGGTGCGGTCCTGGCCCAGGCTGTGCTGGCGGGTAAGCTCGTCAAGCAACTCGGACTCCAGCAGGCTGCCGTCCAGCAAGCCCGCATAAAACCCGGCGAGGCTTCGTGCGTTACCGTGGCCATTGGCGGCCGGCTGCTGCATGCGCCGCCATTCCGGCTTGTTGGTACTGGTAAGGATGGCCGGGGGGTTGGTGAAGGCGCGGGTCGACAACGCGTGTGGTTCGCGCAGGGTTACCTGCAGCAGCCGCTGCGCCGCTTCGTCGCCCGGGTTGCCCTTGCCTCGGGCGATGTGGGCCACCCGCTCGAACTCCTGGTCATCCAGGCCAACATGGAAATCCAG
Source organism: Pseudomonas sp. S60 (assembly GCF_016647865.1). Taxonomy (NCBI): domain Bacteria; kingdom Pseudomonadati; phylum Pseudomonadota; class Gammaproteobacteria; order Pseudomonadales; family Pseudomonadaceae; genus Pseudomonas; species Pseudomonas sp. S60. The sequence continues at coordinate 21,208 of NZ_JACVVH010000034.1, forward strand.
GCCCAGGGGGCGAGCCGTGCGCGCTACGATCGAATCACCCGGCGCGCGCCCGTCTGCGCGGCGGATCAGCTCACCGATCAGCCACCCGTAGGTGATGGCCGCATAGCCGTGCTCGGTACCCGGCACCCACCAGGGCTCCTCTCTGGCCAACACATCGACCATGGCCTGCCAGTCGTACAGCGCCTCGGCAGGCAGCACCTCACGGATAGCAGGCAGCCCGGCCCGGTGGCTGAGCAATTGGCGCAGGGTAATCGCCTGCTTGCCAGCCTGGGCAAATTCAGGCCAGTAATTGGCGACCGGTGCATCAAGGTCGAGCTTGCCCTCGCCCACCAATTGCAAGGCCGTGACAGCGGTGAAGGTCTTGGTGCATGAAAACAGGTTGGCGATGGTGTCACTGTGCCAGGCCTGCTGCCCGTCCCTGTCGGCAGTGCCCGCCCACAGGTCCACGACCGTCTCGCCACCCACCTGGATGCACAGCGCGGCACCCCGCTCCTGGGGGTCGTCGAACAGGGCGGCGAACGCCTCGCGCACCGCTTCGAACTTCAGTTCATAGTGACCCTGGATCTGCACCCGCTGTTCTCCGTACGGCACATTGCGAAAATGGCGTGCATTGTTTCAGTAGTTGGGCGTTTTGCAAACCGGTCACTGCGCCTTGGGTTTCTCCAGGTGCCCACGCAACTGGGCCAAGGCCTCCAGGTTGCTCCTGCGCGCCGCCTCGACAAAGCCCGGGTAGGCCACGTCGGTAATGGCGACCAGCCCCAGATGACCGTTTTCACCATCAAGCAGCCGCCCGCTGGCGGGCTGGTCCAGGTACTGGAACCAGTGTGCGCCCACGATCATCGGCTGGCTGAGGGCAGCCTTGAGGAAACGACCGTAGGCGGGGCCACGGTCCTCTTCGCGCACCACTTCCAGCGGGCCTGGCCAGAACGGGCCGCGATCACGCGAGCCGAACTGGAATTCCGAGACCAGTACCGGCTTGTCCAGCTCGGCCAGGTGGGCGAAGTCGTAACCATCCTGCGGCTGGAGCGTATAGAAATTGAAGCTGAGCACGTCGCAGAACTCGGCACAGGCTTTCACCGCCTCTGGTGTACTCACCGCAAAACGGCCGCCCAGCAACAGGTGGTTGGGCGCGTGCCATTTCAACGAGTCGGAAATGGTCTTGAAGTAGGTTTCGGCAAATACCTGCTGGAAGTACTGGTAGTCACGCTCGATTTCCGGGTGCTCCGGGCTGGGCAATGGCCCCTCGAAACCCGGGTCTTCCATCAGTTCCCAGGCGCTCAACTCAATGCCCCACGCCTTGGACAGGCCCTCCTGGTTGCGGTACTTGTCGCGCAACTGCTTGAGAAACGCACGCTTGGCCGGCACGTCGGTGGTCAGGCGCAAGGTGCCGTAGGCCAGCCCATAGCGTGCTTTGGGGTCGGCGCCGGGGGCTGCCCAGGCCAGCTCGTTGTCGGCGAAGTAGCCGACCAGCCAAGGGTCGTCGCGGTGATCCCGGGCAGCGATGGCGACCGCACGCTCGGTGGCCATGGCGAAACGGGGGTCGAACGGGTCCGGCATGCTGCCCCACCAGTCCATGCCGGTGCTGATGCTGGCGTAATCCCCAACGATCGACAGCGGCAGGGTGTAAGGCATGCGCTCGGCCTCGATCAACGCCGGGTCGCTCCAGTTGCCCAGGGTGTTGAAGCCCCATGCCTGGAGCCGGTCCAGTGCATGGCCCTGCCAGCGGGCAGCATCCCGTGCGGCGGGTGGGCAGTTGGCCGGTTGCTCAGCCCCGGTGGGCGGGCATGGCTTGCCGTAAGTGCGTTGCAGGTTGGCCGCGTAAAAGTCAAACCAGCGCCCTTTCTTGAAGTTGCGCCCCGCTGAAGAAGCATTGCCATCGTCGTTGTTGCCTTCGCCATAGAAGGCAGCAAGCAGGCTGCCGGCCTCAGGCAAGCCCTTGAACATGCCCTCACGGCCCTGCACATAGGTTCGCCCGCCGTCCGCAGCCACGGCGTTGACACCCAGCGAATAGAACGGGTGGCCTTGCGGCGTTACCAGGTACCAGCGCCCATCGCGTTTTTCAGTGCGGAAAAACCCTTTGGCCTCGAATGCCTGCCCCGCCATCAGCCCGCCGAAATCATCCAGTGGCTGCTTGCCACGCTCTGCCAGCCAGGCCTTCAACTGCTGCTGTTCACGGCCATCGGCTGCCTTGAGCTGGTCGTCGTTGGCGACCTTTTCTGGCCAGTTGGCGCGGGTAGACTGCCCATAGCTGTCGATCAGGTCACGGTAGGCGGCCTGATACGCCTGGTCGTCATCCTGAATGCCGACGCGCTCGATCAACAGGCTCTGGGCCACCTTGGGGCCGGGAATGCTCAGGCTGACCGACGCCACCTGCTTGAGGTCGAGTGCACCCGCACTGCTGGCCAGCAGCAGGCGCTGGCCGCCAAAGTTCCACGGCATGGGCGGGCCGGCGCGCATACCCTGGCTCGATGGCGAGCTGGCGGCCAGCGGCACCATCACGGTTTGCGCAGGCCCTGCGGGCACGTCAATCCTGCTCGTCAGCGTACGGCCATCGCTGCCTTGCACGGTCACATCCACAGTCAGCGCCCAATCCATGCCACTTTGCAGGCGCAACGTCAGCCAGCGCCCGGCGGACCAGTCCCACACGCCGCTCTGCGGGCTCAAGCGCAGGGTCGGCCGCTCGGCCGGGTTGAATACCACCCGCCGCAACACCTCACCGCCCGCCGTCTGCTCGGCGTTGTACTGTGGCAGGCCGGCATCCACCGTCGCAACATTCACCACCGAGGCCGGGCGCACGAAACTGAACAGCGTCTGCTGTCCCGCCAGTAAAGGCGAACTGAACAACAGGGCGAAAACAGCAGGCAGGGTGCGGCGGACCATAGGGATGGGTCTCTCCTTCAGGGCCCTCATGGCCCACGACTGAGTAAATGGACAACGTGCCGGCGCAAGTGCTCCAGCTGTCAGCAAATCTCCCGCCTGAACGGCGGCAGCGCATTGAGAATAGCCTTGCCATAGCGCTGGGTAACCAGGCGCCGGTCAAGCAAGGTGATGATGCCGCGGTCCTGTTCAGTGCGCAGCAACCGGCCGCAGGCCTGGATCAGGCGCAACGACGCATCGGGTACGGCGATTTCCATGAACGGGTTGCCACCACGGGCCTCGATCCACTCCGCCAAGGCGGCCTCTACCGGGTCATCCGGTACAGCAAACGGGATCTTGGCAATAACCACGTGCTCGCAATAGGCGCCCGGCAAGTCCACCCCTTCGGCAAAGCTGGCCAGCCCGAACAGCACACTGTGCTGACCGTCGTCGACCCGCGCCTTGTGCTTGTTGAGGGTTTCCTGCTTGGACAGGTTGCCCTGGATGAGTACCAGCTTGCGCCAGTCCCGGTCCAGGCCATCGAACACGTCCTGCATCTGTTTGCGGGAAGAGAACAGCACCAGCGCGCCGCGCGCGTCTTCGACGATGTTGGGCAGTTCACGGATGATGGCGGCGGTGTGGGCCGCGGCATCCCGGGGGTCGGCCTTGAGGTCCGGCACCCGCAGCAGGCCGGCATCGCCATGCACGAACGGGCTGGGCACCACGCAACTGACGGCATCGCGTGGCAACCCGGAACGCATGCGGAAGCGGTCGAACTTGCCCAGCGCAGTCAGCGTCGCCGAAGTGACCAGTGCGCCATGGGCGACGTTCCACAGGTTGCGGCGCAGCATCTCGGCCGCCAGGATGGGGCTGGCGTTGACCTCGATATCGAACAGCGCACCGGTTTCGGCCAGGGTCAGCCAGCGCGCCATCGGCGGGCTGTCCTCCGGATCTTCGGCGGTGAACGCCGTCCACAGTTCCCAGTTGCCCTGGGCACGGGTTTGAAGGCTGCCGAACAGCGGGTACCACTCTTCGGCCTGGTGACTGGCAATGCCGATGCTCACCTCCCCCCCCATGCCTTCCTTGAGCAGGTCAGTCAGGCGAGTGAACAGGTCGTTGAGGCGGCTGAAGCCCTTTTTCAGCTCCACCCCCACCTCACGGATCTGCTCCGGCACCACCCCGCCCGGGAATCGATAACGCGGGCGCTCGCGCCCCTCGTTATCTTCGCCTGGGCGGAAGTCGGCAACCTGTTCGCACAGGGTGAACATGAACTGCTGCTGGGTGCGGATTTCCCGGGCAAGCTCGGGCACCTGCTCGATCAACTTGCCCAGGTCGCCCGGCAGCGGGTGCTGGGCCAGCAGCTTGGTCAGGTTCTTGGCCGTCTGTTCCAGCCAGTCGGCGGTGGAGCGCAGGCGCGAATAATGGGCAAAGTGGCCGATGGCCTTGTCGGGCAGGTGGTGGCCTTCGTCGAACACGTACATAGTGTCGCGCGGGGCAGGTAGCACCGCCCCGCCGCCCAGCGCGAGGTCGGCCAGGACCATGTCATGGTTGGTGACGATGACATCCACCTTGCCCATGCCCTCGCGCGCCTTGTAGAAGACGCACTGCTGGAAGTTGGGGCAGTGGCGGCCGGTGCACTGGCTGTGGTCGGTGGTAAGCCGCGCCCAGTCTTCGTCTTCCAGGGTTTCGGGCCAGCTGTCGCGGTCACCATCCCAGCGGTTGCCGGCCAGCTTCTCGATCATGCTGTTGAACAGCTTCAGGCTGCGCTCATCAACGTCGATACGAAAGCCTTCTTCTTCGAGCAACTGGGCCTGGGATGTCTGTGCGTGGCCCTCTTGCACCAGGATGTCCAGCTTGGACAGGCACAGGTAGCGGCCACGCCCCTTGGCCAGGGCGAAGCTGAAGTTCAGCCCGCTGTTGCGCATGAGGTCGGGCAGGTCCTTGAAGACGATCTGCTCCTGCAGCGCCACGGTGGCGGTAGCGATGACCAGGCGCTTGCCGGCCGCCTTGGCTGCCGGTATGGCCGCGAGGCTGTAGGCGACTGTTTTGCCGGTACCGGTACCCGCTTCCACGGCCACGACGGCAGGCTCGCCGGCACGGCGGCCTTCATCGTCGCAGGCGATGTCGCCGAGGACCTTGGCCACTTCGGCGATCATCAGGCGCTGACCGTAGCGTGGCTTGAGGCTCTTGGCTTCGAGAAAACGCGTATAGGCGCCCTGGATGGTGGCTTTGAGTTCGTTGCTGATCATGGTCTGCAGGCGCCCGGAGGGCTGGATATATTTTCAGTGTTGCGCATTGGGCGGCTATCATACCCCGCTCTTGCCCTTTATGCCGCATGGAGATCCGGATGGCCGCCTTTGCCCTGCCCTACACATTGCATGTTCTGGCTGCCCTGATATGGGTCGGCGGCATGTTCTTCGCCTGGCTGGTGCTGCGCCCTGCAACGGTTGCAGCCCTGGAAGGGCCTGCGCGGCTGCGCCTGTGGGTGGAAGTTTTCCGACGCTTCTTCGGCTGGGTCTGGGTGGCTGTGGCGGTTTTGGCGATAACAGGTGTTGGCATGTTGCACATGCGCTTCAACGGCTTCGAAACCGCCCCACGCTACATTCAGGTAATGATAGGCGGCGGCATCGTCATGTTCGCCCTGTTTCTGCGTATACAAGCCCTGCTGTTGCCGGAGCTTAAAAACGCTGTGCAAGCCCAGGACTGGGCCACCGGTGCAGCGGTGCTGGGGCGGATCAGGCGGATGGTGGGCGTGAACCTGTTGCTGGGCCTTGCCGTGGTGGCAGTGGCCAGCGCCCGCCTGATGCCCTGAGCGCGGCGCCGGTTACAGCCGCTGCAGGATCAGCTCCCCGGCGGCGCCAGCCAGGCCCGGCTGGCCCGCTTGCCCAGCCCGCCCGCTGGCGCCCGCTGCGGTGCGGTAGACCAGGCAACCTTTGCTGGCACCGCCTTTGCCCGCCTTGCCCGCGTCGCCGGCCTTGCCCGGTGCACCGCCATCGAGCCGCACCACAATGCGCTCCTGGGGGAAGCTTTGCGGCACGCTCAGGCGCACACGCCCGCCAGGCGCCCCGTCATGCCCGTTACCGCCATCGTCGCCGTTGAAACCGCGGCTGGCCTGCCCCCACGTGCAACCACCCGCTTGCCCATTGGCACCATCGAGCCCCGCATAACCAGGCGCACCTGCGCCACCGCGGGCGTCGATGGCCAACTGCTCCGCTTCCACCTCCGCCAGTTTCAGGTCCAGGCCGCGGCCAGAACGTGCCGCACGCTGGTAGCTGCCCGCAGCCCCCGGCGCACTGAACTCGCTGCCGGCCTCAAGGCTTGCATTGGCAGCCTCGATCAGCAACGGGCTGTCTGACGGCGCAATGGCGATGCGTGCGTCACGCCCAAGCTCCAGCCTGTCCACTTTCAACTCGGCCAGGGTCGCGGGCAACATCAGGGTAGCGCCGTCGCCCACCCGTAGCTGGTCCAGGTGAACGCTGGCCGATTTGGTCGGCAGGCGCAGCATGGAATTGGCGCCCACCTCCAGGCTCTGGGCCTGCGCCAGGGGGGTAGCCAGCAGGGCAAGCAACATCAGATTACGCATTTCGTGGCGTCTCCTGCGCACGGGGGATGGACATGACATGGAATATACCGGTCAACAGGATTTGCAGGCGGTCGAACCAGCGGTGGCTGCGCCCGCGCAGGCTACCGTTGAAAAAGAGGACCTCAAGTACGTGCAGGCACAGCAGCAGGCCGCCCGCCGCGTTGATCAAGAGGTTCAGCGGCAAGGGCTGCGGTGCCATCTGATTGAACAGCACCACACCCCAGAAGGCGATTGTGAGGACCTTGCCCAGGCCCAGGAAGAACTTCATGCCTTGCCCCCATCGATGAGCGTCAGCCCCGGATGGCTGACTCGACCGCGCCAGGGCTCTACCTTAACTGCAACCCCCAATGCCGCGCCAGCAGGCGCAACACCGGGTACCCATGCCACGGAACGCGGCACGGGTGCCTACGGGCTAGCGCTCGATCTTGATTTCGGTACGGCGGTTCATGGCACGCCCTTCGGCAGTGGTGTTGTCCGCAACCGGCTGCGACTCACCGGCCCCCACGATCGACACGAAGCTGCTGCGCGGTATGCCGCTTTCAACCAGGTAGTCGGTCACCGAATGGGCCCGGCGCTCCGACAGTTTCTGGTTGTAGCTGTCCCTGCCCACGCTGTCGGTGTGGCCGCTGACGCTCAGGCGAGCGGAAGGCGCTTCCTGCTTCAGGCGGGTGGCGATGGTGTTGAGGCGTTGCTTGTCGGCCGGCGTCAGGCGCGCAGAATCAAATTCGAAGTGCACGTCGCGGATGACGATGACCTCTTCCTTGGCCACCACCACCTCTTCCACCACCACCGCCTCAGGCTGCGGCGGCGGTGGGGGGCAGCCGTTGGCGTCCACCTGCACGCCACGCGGTGTGCCTGGGCACTTGTCGCGGCTGTCAGGCACACCATCACCGTCTTCGTCACCGTCACCATGAGCCCAGCAATAGCCGGCTGCCAGGCCACCGCCCAGCAGTGCCCCCCAGCCGGCCCAGCTGGAGCTTTCGATGGCGCCCAGCGCTGCGCCGCCCACGCCTCCGACGGCCGCACACTTGGGCCAGTCGGTCTTCTGCAACCCTGCGCAACCCGTCAGCACGCTGGTGAGCAGGATCAAGGGTACCGCTGTGCGTACTATGCTCATCTCATCGCCTCTCCTTAGTGGGAACCGGCATAACGCCGACCTGTGGGAGTAAAGACGGTGCATGCCAACCCTGCCACCAATCCGCCATCGCGCTTGCATGCAGCCCTTTGCCGACGCGCCCTGGCCCGCTAGTCTTGGCCAACATGAAAGAGGATTGGCAATGACCGACGGTTTCTCGCAACGTACGCCGCAACAGGCCCTGGCCGCACTGCTCGAGCGCTTTACCCCGCAACGCCTGCTGCTGGTGGGCACCCGGTTCCCTGCCCTGGACGCCTTTATTCAGGCGCACCCGCAGGTCACCCTGGCCACGGCCACGCCCGGCCAACTGCCTGCCGCACTGGCCGCCCAGCGTTTCGACCTGGCGCTGCTGGTGGATTGCCTGGAGCACCTGCCCAAGCGAACCGGGCTGGAACTGCTGGGCGGCATCCGCAATCTCAACGCCAGCCGTGTGGCGGTACTGGCAGACCTTGCCGCCTGCGGTTGGCAAGATACCGACTTCTTCGCCCTGGCCCTGTCGGCCAGCGAGAAATTCTGCCGCGAGCAACAGGTGCTGAGCCTGTTCACCTATGATCTACACGATTACAAGCAGGTACCGGACTGGCTCAATGCACGGTTCTGGGCCAACCCTGAAAATTTCGGCAAGTACTGGTGGTGATAATGAGTGTTTCGGTCTGCCCATGCGGCAGTGGCAACCTGCTTGATGCCTGCTGCGGTCATTACCATGCTGGCACGCCGGCACCGGATGCCCAGGCGCTGATGCGCTCGCGCTATAGCGCTTATGTGCTGGGCCTGGTCGAGTACCTGGTGGCCACCACCCTGCCCGCCCAGCAGGCCGGGCTGGACCGTGCGGCCATGGCAGCCTGGAGCGCACAAAGCACTTGGCTGGGTCTGGAAGTGGAAAGCGCCGAGGTGCTGGGTGGCCAACCCGAGCATGCGTTCGTCACCTTCACCGCGCGCTGGCACGACCAGGCCGGCGACCACCAGCACCGTGAATGCTCCGCCTTCGTTCAGCACGACGGCCGCTGGTACTTCATCGACCCCACGGTGGGGCTCAAGGCCGGGCGCAACGACCCCTGCCCCTGCGCCAGCGGGCAGAAGTTCAAGAAGTGCTGCGCCAGTTACGTGGGTAGCTGAGCATGATGACGCGCATCCGCTTCATGCTGCTCTGCGGCCTGCTCTTGCTAGTGGGGGGCTGCGCCAGCTGGGGCGGCGCAGACTGGCGCGAACCACAGGTGCACCTGGTCAGGGTGGAAACGGTGAAAGCCCGCCTGCTGCAACAGGAATTCGTGTTGCATGTGCGGGTGGAAAACCCCAACGACAGCCGCCTGTTCATTCGCTCCGTCGAATACGCACTGCGCCTGAACGATGTTGTGCTCGCCCAGGATGAAGCCAGCCTATGGCGCAGCGTGGGCCCCCATGAACGGCGTACGTTCAAGATCACTGCCCGGACCAACCTGTGGCAGCACCTCAAGCCCTTGGCGAAAATGCTGAAAAGCGGGCGGCCCCTGCACTACAGCCTGCAGGCTGAACTGGCCACCGGCCTGCTCTTCCATCGGGACCTGCACTTGTCGCGCAGTGGTGAGATAATACCCGGCGATCATTACCCGGAGTAACCCAGCAATGTCCCAACAACCCCACGTTCATGGCCCCGACTGCAACCACGATCATGACCACCATCACGATCACGGCCATGTGCACGGCCCGCACTGCAACCACGGCCACCAGGAGCCGGTGCGCAACGCGCTGAAGGACGTCGGCCGCAACGACCCATGCCCCTGCGGCAGCGAGAAGAAATTCAAGAAGTGCCACGGCGCCTGATACAAGGCGCCGCGCAGGGCTTCGCTAGCGGTAGTGAAGCCCGGCCACCTTGCGCGGCAACAGCAGTGCAGTTGCCAGCAGCAACCCCAGGCACAGTGCCATGCACAGCACGTTCGTGCCCCCCCAACCCACCAAGTCCAGCAGCAACGATGGGCTGAAGGCACCTACGGTCGCGCACACCGCTATCGCCAAATCGTTCTTGCCCTGCATCTGCATGGCACCCGGGCTGTTCTGCAGCGTCTGCGCCAGCAGCGCCCCGCCCCCCACATAGGTCAGGTTCCAGCCAAGGCCCAGGGCAATCAGTGAAACCGTCATCACCGCATAGCTGCTTGAACCCATGTTCAGAGCAGTGCACGCGATCAGCAGCATCAACCCCCCACAGATCGTGGCCCTGATACCCAGCCGCTGGATGATCGCCCCGGTGAAAAACGACGGCGCGAACATGGCGACCACATGCCACTGGATGGCCAGGCGAACGTCGGAAAAGTCTTCATGCATATGCTTCATGTGCAGGGATGCCTGGATCATCAGCAGGTTCATGATGCCGTACCCCAAGGCCGCAACCCCCATCGCCACTGCAATGCCCGGCGTGATGCCATGCCCGGAAGGGCTCAGCGGTGACCGGGGCGCGGTAGCGGGCGCAACCTGGCCATCACCTGGCAAGCAAATGGCGATCACCAGCGACACCAAGGCCAGGGCGGTGAAGGCGGCGTAGCACAATGAAAACAGCGGGAACCCACCAGCATCGCGCAGCCATTCGGTAAGGGCAGGCCCGACAGCGGCGGCAATCACCCCACCCGCCACCACCAGTGAAAGCGCCTTGGGCTTGAGGTGCTGCGCAAGGTTGTCAGTGGCAGCAAAGCGGTTGAAGTTGGCAAAGGCGATGTACACGCCCAACGCCGAGTGGCTGGCCACCAACGCGCCAAACTGCTGATGCTCCACCGCCAGGAAGCCGCAGACGCCCGACACGGCCAGCGGCAATGCCCCCAGGATGAACGCGCGTTTGCGGCCAATACGCGCCATGAGCCGGGACACCGGGTAGGTCGCCAGCATCACGAACAGAAACTGGAACCCGTACGGCACCGTGGACCATGCCGCTGCCGGGGCCAGCGCAGCCCCCACAATGGCAGCCATAGTCACCGACATCACGGCAGTGGTGAGGTTGACCGACTGGGCCAGAAAATACAGGTACGTGCGTGCGGGAAGGGTTGTGCTCATGGTGGCTCGCCGAGGGTAAAAGGGGTGACAGCAACAGCGTCGCACCGTTGACGACGTTTTCGGCAAACAGTCGACGTGCTTTACGGCTAACTGTTAGGGTGTTTTTTCTAACGCCCGCAGGAAAGCCCCGTGCCGCAACACGACCTATTCGAGCAGTTGAAGCAGCGCCTGACAGCCGGTGAATGGCTACCCGGGCAACGCATGCCGTCCATTCGCAAACTCACCGTGGCAACGGGTGGCACCTATCACGAGGTGGTTTCCAGCTATGCCCGCCTGGTCAGCGAAGGGCTGCTCACGGCGGTACCCGGGCGTGGCTACTTTGTGGCCACTGGCACCCGACCCGCCGAAACGGGCGAGCCCACTGGCGACATGGCGCAAGACCCGCTCTTCAAGCTGTTGCAAGGTGGGCAGCACTTCACCAAGCTGGGCAGCGGCTGGCTGCCCCCTGCCTGGCGTGATACCGAACTGCTGGCCAAGGCCATCCGCCGTACCGCCCGTCTGGAACAAAGCTCGCTGGCTGAATACGGGGATATCCAGGGTTACCTGCCGATGCGCAAGCAGCTGTGCATGCACCTCGGTCGGCTGACCCGCATCGAGGCACACCCTCACCAGCTGCTGACCACCCTGGGTGCCACCCAGGCGCTGGACCTGGTGGCACGCCTGCTGATCAGCCCCGGGGACCACGTGTTCGTGGACGAGCCGGGCAATGGCAACCTGATCAAGCTGATCCAGCTGGCCGGCGGCCACGTGGTAGGCATCCGCCGCACAGCCGACGGGCCAGACCTGGAAGACATGAAACAGCATCTGGCCAGGCACAAGGTGAAGGCGTTCTTCTGCAACAGCACCTTCCACAACCCGACCGGCGGCACCATCAGCCCCCACAATGCGTTCGGCGTGCTGCGCCTGGCCGTGGAACACGATTTCTTCGTGGTCGAAGACGATGTGTACGGCGACTTCAGCCCGGGGGTGCGCCAAACCTTCGCCGAGCTGGACAACCTGCAGCGGGTCATCTACATCGGCAGTTTTTCCAAATGCCTTTCGGCTTCGCTGCGGGTGGGTTACATCGCCTGCCCGCCGCCCCTGGTAGCGCCGCTGATGCGCCTGAAGCTGTTGACGTGCGTCGCAGTGCCGGCGTTTTGCGAACGCTTCGTCAACACCATTCTCAGCGACGGTACCTACGCCCGACACATGAATGATGTGCAGCAGCGCCTGATCCACCAGCAGGCGCACACCCAACGCGTGCTGCTCAAACACGGCTGGCATTTCGACATAAGCGCCCAAGGTGGCATGTTCCTCTGGGTATCGCACCCTGACCTTGCCGACCTGCAACCCTTCATGCGCCGGCTGGAACAGCAACGGGTACTGCTGATGCCAGGCACGGCATTTGCGGTGACACGTGACTACCAGCGTTATACGCGCATCAACTGCACGCACTTTTCAGACGGCGTAGCCGAGCTTTTCAGGGTGTAAATGGACGCCGGCAAATAAACCGCCCGCTGACCTTGCACGACGCCTGCGCGCTCACTACCTTTAGCGCCTTTCCAAACCCGCAATGCCTTGCAGGAGCCCTTGCCATGGCCGCCCCCGCCTTCCCCCCTTTCCGCCTGCGCTTCGCAACGGCTTTGACGCTGCTCGGCACCCTGGGCCTGGCCGGTTGCCAGACCGGCGCCCAGCAAGGCAGCGTGCCATCCGCCACGGGCATGCAGCCGCTCAAGGGCCTGGCGCAGAACGTCTCGGTACGGCGCAACCCCATGGGCGCGGCGCTGATTGAAAGCAGCAGCTTCCACGACGCCTTGTTCAGCCTGGGTTACGTGCATGCCGGTGACCGCATCGAGCAGATGGTTGCCATGCGCCTGTTGGCCCAGGGGCGGCTGGCTGAACTTGCCGGTGCCGATGCGCTGGACATCGACCGCCTGATGCGGGCGGCCAACCTCAAGCAGAGCGCGGCCCAGCAATACGCCGACGCTTCGCCGCGCCTCAAGCGGTTTTTCGAGGTGTATGCGCGGGGGGTGAACGCTTACCTGTTCCGCTATCGCGACAAGCTGCCCGCTGGTCTGGCCGACAGTGGCTACCGCCCGGAGTACTGGAAGCCTGAGGATTCGGCGCTGATTTTCAGCCTGTACGCATTCAGCCAGTCGGTGAACCTGCAAGAAGAGCTCAGCGCCCTGACATTGGCGCAAAAAGTGGGCAGCGACAACGTGGCCTGGCTGCTGCCCGGCGCACCCGACGAGCCCCTGGCCACCGGGGAAACCGACAAGCTCAAGGGCCTCAACCTGGCCAGCCAGTTGCCCGGCCTGCAAGCCCTGGCGGCGGCCAGCCAGAAACTGGCGGACCTGGACCTGCTCGGCAGCCCGGGTTCGGCCAACCTGGCCATCGGCCCGCAACACAGCCGCAGCGGCAAGAGCTTGCTGGCCAGTGACAGCCGTGCCATCTGGGCCCTGAGCCCAGTGCAGATCCACACCGGCAAGTACCAGGTGGCAGGCTTGTCGCTGCCCGGCCTGCCCATCGTGCTGTCGGGTTACAACGGCCAACTGGCCTGGAGCAGCAGCGCGGTGATGGCTGACAACCAGGACCTGTTCCTCGAGCAAGTGCGCCGCCAGGGCAACCAGCTCAGCTACCTGGCCGATGGCAAGTGGCTGCCCGCCCGCGCCCGCACCGAAACATTCCTGGTGCGCGGCCAGCGCCCTCAACGCGAAGTGATGTACGAAACCCGCCACGGCACCCTGCTGGCCCAACCGCCCGGCGCCAGCCTTGGCCTTGCCCTGAACCTGCCGCAATTCAAGGGTGATCGCAGCCTGGATGCGCTGTTCGACCTGACCCGTGCCAAGAATGTGGAGCGTGCCTTCGACAGTACACGCGAGGTCACGGCGGCTGCGCTGAACTTCGTGTTCGCCGAGCCCGGCCATATCGCCTGGCAAGTCAGCGGGCGTTACCCCAACCGCCGCGAAGGCCAGGGCCTGCTGCCCTCGCCGGGCTGGGACGGGCGCTACGACTGGGACGGCTACGCCGATACCATGCTACACCCCTACGACCAGGACCCGCCCGCCGGCTGGATCGGCCATGCCAACCAGCGCAGCCTGCCCAAAGGCTACGGCATGCAGCTGTCCAGCACCTGGTACTACCCGGAACGGGCCGAGCGCCTGGGCCAACTGGCGGGCAACGGCCGCCACGACAGCCGCAGCCTGATGGCCCTGCAGAACGACCAGGTGACATTGTTGGCCGGCAAACTCAAGCAGATGTTCGAAGCCCCCGGCATGGCCCAGCCACTGAAACAGGCCATCGACGCCCTGCCCGCCGCGCAGCGTGACAAGGCACGCGATGCGCTGGCCCGGCTCAAGGCCTTCGATGGGCGCATGAGCCCGGTGTCCGCCGATGCGGCGCTGTATGCGCTGTTCCTGCAGGCATTTGCCCGGGAAACCTTCCTGGACGAACTGGGGCCAGAGCCCGGCGCTGCCTGGCAAGCCTTTGTCAGCAATGCCCGCCTGTCGTACTCGGCCCAGGCCGACCACTTGCTTGGCCGCGATGACAGCCCATTCTGGGACGACCGCACCACGCCACAGAAAGAAGACAAGCCCGCCATCCTTGCCCGCAGCCTCGCGGCGGCGGTGGATGCAGGCACCGCGCAACTGGGCGCAGACCGCCGCGCCTGGCAGTGGGGCAAGCTGCACCAGTACCGCTGGCCTGCGCCTGCCTACCATGGCCTGGGGGATGCCATCAGCCGCCCACCACAAGCCGCCGGTGGCGACTTCAGCACCCTGGCGCTGACCCCGTACGCCTGGGGCAGCGGTTTCGACATCCACCTGCCCGCTTCAGCGCGCATGGTGGTCGACTTCGGCCAGGCCGAACCCCTCCAGGTACTGACCAGCAGCGGGCAGTCCGGCAACCCGGCCAGCGCCCATTACAGTGACGGCCTGGACGCCTGGTTCAAGGGGCGCTTCATGGTGTTGCCGCTGCAGCCGCAGAACTTCGCCCGGGCCTACGGCAACCAGCGCCTCACCCTGGTGCCGGGCAAATAAGCGGTACGGCGCGCGTGCGGGCTGTGCAGCGGGGGCGGTGATACCACCGGTCGAACTTCCCTTCGCTGCCATGGCTCCTAACTGGTAACTCCCAACCAGCGTACGTGCCATGGACCTTGTCATTGCCCGCCCAGAAGGCCTGTATTGCCCGCCCGGTGATTTCTATATCGACCCGTGGCGGCCGGTGGACAGGGCCGTCATTACCCATGGCCATGGCGACCATTCCCGCTCCGGCAACCTCCACTACCTTACCGCCGAACCTGGCGCCGGCATTCTGCGAAGCCGCCTGGGCAAGGACATCAACCTGCAGACCCTGCCCTACGGCGAACGCCTGCAACACCACGGCGTAACCCTGAGCCTGCACCCGGCAGGGCATGTGCTGGGGTCGGCGCAGGTACGCCTGGAGTACCAGGGCGAGGTGTGGGTAGCGTCCGGGGACTACAAAGTCGAGCCCGACGGCACCTGTACCCCGTTCGAGCCAGTGCGTTGCCATACCTTCATCACCGAGTCCACCTTTGGCCTGCCTATCTACCGCTGGCCCACCCAGGCCGATATCTTTGCCGGCATCAATACCTGGTGGCGGGCCAACAGCGAACAGGGCAAGGCCAGTGTGTTGTTCTGCTATGCCTTCGGCAAAGCCCAACGGATCCTCCATGGGCTAGACCCCAGCATCGGCCCTATCCTGGTGCACGGCGCCGTCGAGCCGCTCAACCGCGTGTACCGGGAAGCAGGCGTGTACCTGCCCGAAACCCGCTACGCCGGCGACATTGCGCGCAACGACCCGCTGCTGCGCAAGGCGCTGGTGCTGGCCCCCCCTTCAGCCGGGGGTAGCAGCTGGATGCGCCGTTTCGGCGACTACAGCGATGCCTTTGCCAGTGGCTGGATGCTGCTGCGGGGCACACGGCGCCGGCGCGGCGTCGACCGCGGCTTCGTGTTGTCTGACCACGCCGACTGGCCAGGGCTGCTGTGGGCCATCGGGCAGACAGGGGCCGAGCGGGTGATGGTGACCCACGGCTCGGTCAGCGTGCTGGTGCGCTACCTGATGGAACAGGGCCTGGACGCCCGCGCCTTCGTCACCGAGTACGGTGAAGAAGACGATGCAGCCACCACGGAGACCGGCACATGAAAGCCTTCGCCGAACTGTATCTGCGCCTGGACAGCACCACCTCCAGCAATGCCAAGCTCGAGGCCTTGCGGGGCTATTTCGCCACCGCACCCGCCGAGGATGCCGCCTGGGCTGTGTACTTTCTGGCGGGCGGCCGGCCGCGTCAGCTGGTGCCCACCCGGGTGCTGCGCGAGCTGGCCGGGGCCTTGGCCGGATTGCCTGACTGGCTGTTCGAAGAAAGCTACCAGGCAGTGGGCGACCTTGCCGAAACCATCTCCCTGCTGTTGCCAGAAAGCCACCAGCAAGACCAGGAAGGCCTGGCTCACTGGGTTGAAAACCACCTGCTGCCATTGCGCGGCCTGCCACCTGAAGACATCCAGCAGCGCCTGCCACCGCTGTGGGCACGCCTGGACCGCCCCAGCCTGATGCTGTGCCTGAAACTCATCACGGGCAGTTTTCGTGTAGGCGTCTCGAAGCTGCTGGTCACCCGCGCCCTGGCGCAACTGGCGGAGCTGGATGCCAAACGGGTGGCCCAGCGGCTGGTAGGTTACACCGACATCAGCCACCGCCCGACCGCTGCCAGCTACCAGCAGTTGATTGCCCCCGCGTCTGCCGACGAGCACAGCCAGCGCGGTGGCCAGCCGTATCCGTTCTTCCTCGCCCACCCGCTGCAAGCCCCTACCGAGCAGTTCGAGGCGCTGCTCGGGCCGCCAGGCGACTGGCAGATCGAGTGGAAGTGGGACGGTATCCGCGCCCAGGTGGTCAAGCGTGACGGCCAACTGTGGGTGTGGTCGCGGGGCGAGGAGCTGGTTACCGAGCGCTTCCCCGAACTGCAAAGCCTGGCACAGACCCTGCCCGACGGTGTGGTGCTCGATGGCGAGATTCTGGTGTGGAAGCCCGGCACAACGGACGCCGACCTGGCGGTGCAACCTTTCGCCCTGTTGCAACAACGCCTGGGCCGCAAGACGCTGGGTAAGAAGCTGCTGAGCGAGGCCCCGGTAGTGCTACAGGCCTACGACCTGCTGGAATGGCAAGGCGAAGACTGGCGCAGCCGCCCTCAGCATGAACGGCGCAAGCAGCTGGAAAACGTGCTGCAAGCCTGCCCACTGGCACCGGTGCTGCTTTCGCCACTGCTTGAGGGCCCTGACTGGGCCGACCTCGCCCGCCAACGCGAGCAGTCGCGCAGCCTGGGGGTCGAGGGGCTGATGCTCAAGCAGCGTGAAGCCCTGTATGGCGTGGGCCGCACCAAGGACATGGGCACCTGGTGGAAATGGAAGATCGACCCTTTCAGCGTGGATGCCGTGCTGATCTATGCCCAGCGCGGCCATGGCCGCCGGGCGAGCCTTTACAGCGACTACACCTTCGCCGTCTGGGATGCCCCGGCCGGCACACCCGGCCGCAGCCTGATCCCCTTCGCCAAGGCCTACTCGGGCCTTACCGACGAAGAAATGCGCAAGGTCGACGCGATCGTGCGCAAGACTACCCAGGAAACCTTCGGCCCGGTGCGCAGCGTCACCCCAACCCTGGTATTCGAGTTGGGTTTTGAGGGTATCGCCTTGTCCAAGCGCCATAAAAGCGGTATTGCCGTGCGCTTCCCGCGCATGCTGCGCTGGCGCCAGGACAAGCCCGTGGACGAAGCGGATGACCTGGCCACCCTGCAGGCCTTGCTGGTCTGAACCGCCGCATCTGCGCTAAGCGTCGCGTAAAACCGATAAGCACATGCCTTGAAACTGTGCTTCTATCTGTAAGCCGACCCGTGTCGCAGCACGTTCTCGCCATGCACTCAGGACCAACATGCACCACTCTACCCACGACTTGCTTTCGCCCGTTCCGGGTATCACTCGCCAAATCCACAGCTTCCATTTCGGCCCCCGCGGTGGCCGCAAAGTGTATATCCAGGCCTCGCTGCACGCCGATGAATTACCCGGCATGCTGGTAGCGTGGCACCTCAAGCAGCGCCTGGTGGAACTGGAACAGCAAGGCCGCCTGCAGTGCGAAATCATCCTTGTTCCGGTGGCCAACCCGGTAGGCCTCGAACAGGTGCTGCTGGACGCACCCTTGGGGCGCTTCGAGCTGCAGAGCGGGCAGAACTTCAACCGCAATTTCGTCGACCTGTCCGACAGCATCGGTGACCAGATCGAAGCGCACCTGAACCAGGACCCGGCGCACAACACTGCACTGATACGCGAGTACCTGCGCCGTGGCCTGGACGCTCACCCCGCGCGTACGCCTCTGCAGGCCCAGCGGCTTATCCTGCAGCGCCTGGCCTGCGATGCCGAGCTGGTCATCGACCTGCACTGCGATTTTGAAGCCGTCGAACACCTGTACACCACGCCGGATGCCTGGCCGCAGATTGAGCCG
The DNA here is from genome assembly GCF_016647865.1 of Pseudomonas sp. S60. Classification (NCBI taxonomy): domain Bacteria; kingdom Pseudomonadati; phylum Pseudomonadota; class Gammaproteobacteria; order Pseudomonadales; family Pseudomonadaceae; genus Pseudomonas; species Pseudomonas sp. S60. Next base: position 39,282 of record NZ_JACVVH010000034.1, read on the forward strand.
CTTGCCCGCTACCTGGGCACCCAGGCCAGCTTGCTGGCCACCGACTCGGGCGGGCAGTCGTTCGACGAGTGCTTCAGCCTGGTGTGGTGGCAACTGCAGCAACGCTTCGGCAAGCGCTTCCCAATCGCGCTGGGGTGTTGCGCAGTGACCGTGGAGCTGCGCGGCCAGGCCGACGTCAGCCACGACCTGGCGCGTCAGGACGCCCAGGCGATCCTCGACTACCTCACCCATGCAGCCGTGATCGAAGGGGCCGCCCCCGCCCTGCCTGCCTTGCCCAGGCCTGCCACGCCGCTGGCAGCGGTAGAGCCGGTTACCGCTGCACTGGGCGGGTTGCTGGTGTATCACGCCAAACCTGGCGATTACCTGGCAGCTGGCCAGTTGATTGCCGAGGTGATCGACCCGCTCAGCGACCGGGTAACCGCGCTGCATAACACCCAGCCGGGGCTGATGTATGCGCGCAGCACTCGGCGCATGGCTACCGCCGGTATGGTCATCGCCCATGTGGCCGGTGAGCAGGTGTGCCGCAGCGGTTACCTACTGGGCAACTGACCGGGTAAAACCAATGCACCATGCGGGTGGTCTGTAGAAGCACAGCCTTCGAGGGGCCACCTGTACGATGCCCGCCACCACCGATCTTGCCAACGCCTGGTTTGCCCAACGCGGCTGGAAGCCGTTCGCGTTCCAGCGGCGGGTTTGGGCCGCCGTCGAGCGGGGCGAATCGGGGCTGCTCCATGCCAACACGGGCGCGGGCAAGACGTACGCCGTGTGGCTGGCCGCACTGCGGGCGTTCAAAGCCCAGGGCCAGGGGCGCCATGCTGCACCGCTGCAGATGATCTGGGTCACCCCCATGCGGGCCCTGGCGGCAGACACCGCCCGCGCCCTGCAGGCGCCCCTGGATGAACTGGGCCTGCCTTGGAGCGTAGGCGTGCGCAGCGGCGACACCGGCAGTGCCGAGCGCGCCCGACAAGCCCGGCGGATGCCCAGTGTCCTGGTGACCACCCCCGAGAGCCTGACACTGCTGCTGACCCGCGCGCAGGCCAGCGCCGACTTCGCCACCCTGCGCATGGTGGTGGTGGACGAATGGCATGAGCTGCTGGGCAACAAGCGCGGTGTGCAGTTGCAACTGGCCTTGGCGCGCCTGCGTCACTGGCACCCTGGGCTGCCCACCTGGGGGCTGTCGGCCACCCTGGGCAACCTGCAGCACGCGCTGGATGTGCTACTGCCCCAGGGCGGCCAGCTGGTACGCGGGCGCCAGGACAAGGCCTTGCTGGTCGATACCCTGCTGCCCGCCTCGATCGAGCGCTTTCCGTGGGCCGGGCACATGGGCCTGAAGATGCTCGGCCAAGTGGCCGAGGAGATCGACACCAGCAGCAGTTGCCTGGTGTTCACCAATACCCGTGCACAGGCCGAAATCTGGTACCAGGCCCTGCTCGAATTGCGCCCCGACTGGGCTGGCTTGATCGCCCTGCACCACGCCAGCATGGCCCGTGAAACCCGCGACTGGGTAGAACGCAGCCTCAAGCAGGGTGGCTTGAAAGCGGTGATCTGCACGTCCAGCCTGGACCTGGGGGTTGATTTTCTGCCGGTCGAGCGGGTGCTGCAAATCGGCTCGGCCAAAGGCATTGCCCGGCTCATGCAACGGGCCGGGCGCTCGGGGCATGCGCCAGGGCGCCGTTCACGGATTACCCTGGTGCCCACCCATAGCCTGGAGCTGGTCGAAGCTGCCGCCGCTCGCCAGGCATTGGCCGAAGGCCATATCGAAGCCCGCCGTTCGCCGCGGTTGTGCATGGACGTGCTGGTGCAGCATTTGGTCAGCATGGCCCTGGGCAGTGGCTTCGATGCCCAGGCACTGTTGGCAGAAGTACGCAGTACCTGGGCGTTTGCCGAGCTGCGGGACAGCCAGTGGCAGTGGGCACTGGACTTTGTCTGCCATGGCGGCAGCTCGCTCACGGCCTACCCTGACTATCAGCGGGTCGAAGCACAGCCAGACGGTGTGTACAAGGTTGCCAGCGAACGGCTGGCGCGTCGCCATCGCATGAGTATCGGCACCATCGTCAGCGATGCCAGCCTGCACCTCAAATACTGGAGCAAGGGCGGCGGTGGCAAGGGGCTGGGCAGCGTCGAGGAAGCCTTCATCGCACGCTTGCGGCCAGGTGACACGTTCGTGTTCGCCGGGCGCGTGCTGGAACTGGTGCGCGTCGAGAACATGACAGCGTATGTACGGCGCAGCACGGCGCGCAAGGCTGCAGTGGCACGCTGGAATGGCGGGCGCATGCCGCTTTCCAGCGAGCTGGCCGACGCACTGGTACAACAGCTGGATGCCGCCGCCCATGGCCGCTACGACGGCCCAGAGATGCGCGCAGTACGGCCATTGTTGGCGCTGCAAGCCCATTGGTCGTCATTGCCCACGTGCACAACGCTGCTGGCTGAGACGTTCAAATCCCGCCAGGGCTGGCACCTGTTCATGTACCCGTTCGCCGGTCGCATGGCCAACATGGGGCTGGCCAACCTGATCGCCTGGCGCGTGAGCCGTGAGCAGCCCTTGTCGGTGTCCATCGCCGTGAATGACTATGGCTTCGAGCTGCTCAGCCCCGGCCAGGTGGACTGGGCAACCTACCTGCCCCGCGCGCTCAGCCCGGAGCATCTGCTGGATGACGTACTGGCCAGCCTCAATGCCGGCGAAATGGCGCTGCGCCGCTTCCGCGAAATTGCCCAGATCTCTGGGCTGGTCTTCGGCGGGTACCCAGCAGCGCAGAAGAGCATGCGCCAGATACAGGCCTCCAGTGGGTTGTTTTACGAAGTATTTCGCAAGCATGACGCGGGCAACCTGCTGCTGGGGCAAGCGCGTGACGAGGTGCTCAATGAGGAACTGGAAATCGAGCGGCTGCACCGGCAGTTGTTGAAGATGGCAGGCCTGAAGCTGGACCTGCAGGTACTGGAACGCACCGGGCCGCTAGCCTTCGCGTTGCTGGTGGAAGGCATGCGCGAGACCCTTTCTACCGAAAAGCTGGCGGACCGCATCGCGCGGATGGTCGCCGAACTGGAGAGTGCAGCAGGTTGAGGCAGTTGACGAATATCACGCGGTGTCGGGTTCTACGGTCTGTGACGTGCACGTGCCAGCGGCCTTGGAGGCGGCCATGACCACCCATTGCGCAATCGAGCTGTGCGGCCAGAAGCTTTGGTTGCTGCCGGACAAGGCAATTTACTGGCCCGCCCGCCGGGCGCTGTTGGTAGCCGACGTGCATATCGGTAAGGCCGCCAGTTATCGCGCCCAGCACCAACCCGTGCCACGGGGCACCACCCAGGCCACCCTGGCCAGGCTCGATACCTTGCTGGCAGAGCATAAATGCGAGCTGCTGATCGTGTTAGGGGACTTTCTGCACGCGCGCACGGCGCGCGCGCCTGCCACGCTGGCGCTGGTGCAGGCGTGGCGAGAACGCCATCCTCAGCTAGGCATCGTGCTGATCCGCGGCAACCACGACCGGCATGCAGGGGACCCGCCCGCTTCCCTGGGGATCGATGTGGTTGATGAGCCTTGGATAATGGCGCCTTTTGCCCTGCAACATGAGCCCGAGGCGCACCCCACACATACCGTGCTGGCAGGGCACGTGCACCCCGCATTCGTACTGCGTGGCAAAGCACGCCAGCGCCTGCGCCTGCCCTGTTTCGTGATCGACAACAAGGTAAGCCTGCTGCCGGCCTTTGGCGAGTTCACGGGAGGCTGGGAAATTGAGCCTACCCAGGCCAGCCTTATTTATCTGGCTGGCGCAGGGCGCGTGTGGCCGCTGTAGCAGCCGTCAGGCTACGGGGGCGGGCGGTGGCTGATCGGGCAAGGTTGGCTCGCCGGGCTCCGCGGGTTCGCCAGGCTGACTCGGTTGTGGCGTGTCCGGGTCGGGCTGACCCGGCACGCCCCCGGTATGCAGGGGCAAGGGCTGAGCCAGCAGCGACCACGACAGCAATCCGATGTGATTGGGCTGCAGGCCTGCCAGCTTTGCACTGATGGTGGGATGGAGTTTCATTGGCACCTCCTGACATCAGCCGATAAGCGTCATGCATACCGGCACGGTTACAGGTTGGAGTGCCAAAGGCGCGTGAAATTCCCCGCGCCGGTCGGGTCAGGTGCGCGGCAGGGTTACACCGCGCTGGCCCTGGTACTTGCCGCCGCGGTCTTTGTAGGACACTTCGCACTCTTCGTCCGACTGCAGGAACAGCATCTGGGCCACGCCTTCGTTGGCGTAGATCTTCGCCGGCAGCGTGGTGGTGTTGGAGAACTCCAGGGTCACGTGGCCTTCCCACTCCGGTTCGAGCGGCGTCACGTTGACGATGATGCCGCACCGGGCGTAGGTGCTCTTGCCCAGGCAGATGGTCAGCACGTCGCGGGGGATGCGGAAGTACTCCACGGTGCGGGCCAGGGCAAACGAGTTGGGGGGGATGATGCACACGTCGCTCTTGATGTCGACGAAGCTGCCTTCATCGAAATTCTTCGGGTCGACGGTGGCCGAGTTGATGTTGGTGAACACCTTGAATTCGTCGGCGCAGCGAACGTCATAGCCGTAGCTGGACACGCCGAACGAGATGACCCGGCTGTCTTGCTCGCCGCGGACCTGGCGTTCGACGAACGGCTCGATCATGCCGTGTTCCTGCGCCATGCGGCGAATCCACTTGTCCGATTTGATGCTCATGGCGGGCTGTCCTGAAAGAAGGTGCGAGGTAAAAATACAGACGCGCATCTTACCGGTCCTGGCCCGGTCTTCAAAGTTTCATCCGTATCAGGGCTGCAATCCACGCAGGCCGGGGCTTGCAGCTGCCACCGATCTGAATTTGGGTAAAGCCGCTTCTGACCATTGGCAGGTTGCAGAAAGTGGGGTAAGGTGGCGCCACTGTGCTGCACGTGACACCGAGAATCTCTAGTTTGATGCACGATCCTGATCGGCCCATCGCTGAATTTTCTGCTCTCTTTGCGCTCAGTCCCGGGCAGGGTTTTTCCTGACCGTAATTAAATTGTCCAAGGAGACAGAAAAATGTCCAACCGTCAATCCGGTGTTGTCAAGTGGTTCAACGATGAGAAAGGCTACGGCTTCATCACCCCTCAGTCGGGCGACGACCTGTTCGTGCACTTCAAAGCCATCCAAGCTGACGGCTTCAAAACCCTGAAAGAAGGCCAGGCTGTTACTTTCGTCGCCACCCGCGGCCAGAAAGGCATGCAGGCTGAAGAAGTTCAGATCGCCTAAGTCGATCTAGCTTTCCAGCTTTCAAAAAAACCCGCCTCATGGCGGGTTTTTTCATGCCTGGCATTTGAGGGTGTGGCGCCGCTGGCGCGGCGCAGGTGGCTCAGTCGTCGCTAACGGTGATGCTCGGCATGGCAGGGGCTGTGGCTTCACGCAGCACGATGCGCGCACCCACCTGCCTGGCCAGTTCCTGGTAGATCATGGCGATCTGGCTGTCCGGCTCTGCAATCGCCGTCGGCTTGCCGTTGTCAGCCTGCTCGCGAATCAGCATCGACAAGGGCAACGAAGCCAGCAGGTCGACACCGTACTGGGCTGCCAGTTTTTCACCGCCGCCCTCACCGAACAGGTGCTCGGCATGGCCGCAGTTCGAGCAGATGTGCACAGCCATGTTCTCGACCACACCCAACACCGGGATGTTGACCTTGCGGAACATCTCCACACCTTTACGGGCATCCAGCAGTGCCAGGTCCTGCGGGGTGGTGACGATCACCGAACCTGCCACCGGCACCTTCTGCGCCAGCGTCAGCTGAATGTCGCCCGTGCCCGGTGGCATGTCGATGACCAGGTAGTCCAGGTCGTCCCAGGCGGTCTGCGTGACCAGTTGCAACAGCGCGCCCGACACCATCGGGCCACGCCACACCATGGGCGTGTTGTCATCGGTCAGGAAGGCCATGGACATCACTTCGACGCCATGGGCCTTGATCGGCACGAACCACTTCTGCTCGCGAATCTGCGGGCGGGTACCTTCGGCGATGCCGAACATCACACCCTGGCTGGGGCCGTAGATATCGGCATCCAGAATACCCACGCGCGCGCCTTCTCGGGCCAGAGCCAAGGCCAGGTTGGCCGCTGTGGTGGACTTGCCAACCCCCCCCTTGCCCGACGCAACGGCAATGATGTTCTTGACGTTGGCCATCGCTGGCACCTGGGCCTGGCCCTTGTGCGGGGCGATCACGCAATCGATGGCAACCTGGGCGCCGGCAACCCCCTCAAGGTTGCCGATGGCGGTCTGCAGCACCTGAGCCCACCCCTGCTTGAACAGCCCGGCGGCGTAGCCCAGTTGCAACTGCACATTGACCTGCCCGCCGTCGATCTCGATGGCACGCACACAGCCGGCGCTGACCGGGTCCTGGTTGAGGTAGGGGTCGGTGTACTGGCGAAGCACGCCTTCGACGGCGGCGCGGGTGACGGCACTCATGGACACTCCCATTGGCAAACTGAATGTAAAACAGGCGCCTATCCTAACCCGTCAATCGTCAACAGATGCGTGCGCGGGGTGAAATATCTTCGCCAGCCCTTTATAGTGGCCGATCATCCTCATTTTCACCCCGTCGCCAGGAAAGTAGCCGAGCCACCATGTCCGAGCCACGTCAGATTCTCGTCACCAGCGCCTTGCCCTATGCCAATGGATCGATCCACCTTGGCCATATGCTCGAGTACATCCAGACAGACATGTGGGTTCGCTTCCAGAAAATGCGCGGCAACCAGTGCATCTACGTCTGCGCTGACGATGCCCACGGCTCGGCAATCATGCTGCGTGCCGAAAAGGAAGGCATCACCCCGGAGCAGTTGATCGCCAATGTGCAGGCCGAGCACAGCGCCGATTTTGCCGACTTCCTGGTGGATTTCGACAACTTCCACTCGACCCACAGCGAAGAGAATCGCGCGCTGTCGAGCATGATCTACACACGCCTGCGCGAAGCCGGTCACATTGCCACCCGTTCGGTGACCCAGTACTTCGACCCAGAAAAAGGCATGTTCCTGGCCGACCGCTTTATCAAGGGCACCTGCCCCAAATGTGCGGCCGAGGACCAGTACGGCGACAACTGTGAAAAGTGCGGCGCTACCTATGCGCCTACCGAACTGAAAGACCCGAAATCTGCTATTTCCGGGGCCACCCCGGTGCTGCGCGATTCCCAGCATTTCTTCTTCAAGCTGCCTGATTTCCAGGCCATGCTGCAGCAGTGGACCCGCAGTGGCACACTGCAGGACGCCGTCGCCAACAAACTGGCCGAGTGGCTGGATGCGGGCTTGCAGGAGTGGGATATCTCCCGTGACGCGCCGTATTTCGGCTTCGAGATCCCAGGGGAGCCAGGCAAGTACTTCTACGTGTGGCTGGACGCACCGATCGGTTACATGGCCAGCTTCAAGAACCTGTGCGCCCGCCGCCCGGAGCTGGATTTCGACGCGTTCTGGAGCCAAGGCTCCAAGGCCGAGCTGTACCACTTCATCGGCAAGGACATCGTCAACTTCCATGCCCTGTTCTGGCCCGCCATGCTTGAGGGTGCGGGCCTGCGCAAGCCCACGGCAGTGAACGTGCACGGCTACCTCACCGTCAACGGCGCCAAGATGTCCAAGTCGCGCGGGACCTTCATCAAGGCCCGTACCTACCTCGATCACCTGCAGCCCGAATACCTGCGTTACTACTACGCAGCCAAGCTGGGCCGTGGCGTCGACGACCTGGACCTCAACCTCGAAGACTTCGTGCAGAAGGTGAACTCCGACCTGGTGGGCAAGGTGGTCAACATCGCCAGCCGCTGCGCCGGGTTCATTCACAAAGGCAACGGCGGTGTGATGGTGGCCGGTGATGCGGCGCCCGAGCTCACGCAAGCCTTTTTGGCGGCAACCCCTTCCATCGCCGAAGCCTACGAGGGCCGCGACTTCGGCCGCGCCATGCGCGAAATCATGGCCCTGGCCGACCGCGCCAACGCCTGGATCGCCGACAAGGCCCCCTGGTCGCTGGCCAAGCAGGAAGGCAAGCAGGACGAAGTGCAGGCCATTTGCGCCCAGGGCGTGAACCTGTTCCGCCAGCTGGTGATTTTCCTGAAACCGGTACTGCCGGTGCTGGCGGCGGACGCCGAGGCTTTCCTCAACGTGCCACCTCTGGCCTGGGGCGACCATGCCACGCGCCTGGAGAACCACACGCTGAACCCGTTCAAGGCGTTGATGAGCCGCATCGAACCTGCCAAGGTCGAAGCCATGGTTGCAGCCAGCAAGGAAGACCTGCTGGCCGCCGAGGCCAAGGTTGCGGTCGGTAATGGCGAGCTGGCCAAGGACCCGTTGGCCGACGAGATCGAATTCGATACCTTTGCCGCCGTCGACCTGCGCGTGGCGCTGATCGTCAAAGCCGAGGCAGTTGCCGGCGCCGACAAGCTGCTGCAACTGACCCTGGATATCGGCGATGAGCGCCGCAACGTGTTCTCGGGTATCAAGTCGGCTTACCCAGACCCGTCCAAGCTCGAAGGCCGCCTGACCATGATGGTGGCCAACCTCAAACCCCGCAAAATGCGCTTTGGGGTGTCTGAAGGCATGGTCATGGCTGCCGGCCCTGGCGGTGAAGAGATCTACCTGCTGAGCCCCGACAGCGGCGCCAAGCCAGGCCAGCGCATCAAGTAACTGTCGACCGGGGCCGCTGATGCGGCCCCACTCTCGAACAGCGGGCAGTGGCCAGGGGCGCCGGCCGCCACCACGCATTACGTGGCTGATGCCTGGCTCATCTGCCCATCCACGCCTTCCAGGAACACCTCGACACCATGAATGCCGCCAAACGCCTGGAAATCTTCCGCCGGCTGCACGAAGACAACCCCGACCCCAAGACCGAGCTCGCCTACACCACGCCGTTCGAGCTGCTGGTCGCGGTAACCCTGTCGGCCCAGTCCACCGACGTGGGGGTCAACAAGGCTACCGCGCGCCTGTTTCCAGTGGCCAACACCCCCGAGGCCATCCATGCCCTCGGCGTAGAAGGCCTTAGCCAGTACATCAGGACCATCGGCCTGTACAACAGCAAAGCCAAGAATGTGATCGAGGCGTGCCGCCTGTTGATCGAACGTCATGGCGGCCAGGTGCCAGAAACCCGCGAAGCCCTGGAGGCCCTGCCCGGTGTCGGGCGCAAGACGGCCAACGTGGTACTCAACACGGCCTTCCGCCAGCCGACGATGGCCGTGGACACCCACATCTTCCGGGTCAGCAACCGCACCGGCATCGCACCGGGCAAGACCGTACTGGAAGTGGAAAAGAGACTGGTCAAGTTCGTGCCCAAGGACTACCTGCTCGACGCCCACCACTGGTTGATCCTGCACGGGCGTTACGTATGCCAAGCCCGCAAGCCGCGCTGTGGAAGTTGCCGTATCGAGGACTTGTGCGAATACAAGCACAAAACCGGTGACGATTGAACCGATAGCTGAAAACAGCCCGTCTCGATTGAAAAAATCTTTTTTACCAGCGTGCGCTTTCTGGTTATAAGGTCGGCCATCGGCCCCTTGGCTTGGAGCGACGCATGAGTACCGACAAAGACGACCTGTCGATCGAAGATGATTTTGTTGCCACTGAGGAGGATGCAGAGCCTCAAGTAGAACCGGCAAAGACCAACCTGAGCAAACGTCGCACCATCGATAACCTGCTTGAGGAACGCCGCCTGCAGAAGCAGTTGGCTGATTTCGACTACGACTTCTAGCCTTGGCAAAGCCTCCCTGCAGGAGGCTTGACCATGGGGATCAGTTCAGCCCTTGCCGCTGCGCCAGTTCGATAAGGTCCACCAGGGAACGTGCATTGAGCTTGAGCAGCAGCCGAGACTTGTAGGTACTGACCGTTTTGTTGCTCAGGTACATGCTGTCGGCTATTTCCTTGTTGGACCGCCCCCTTGCCAGTTGCTGCAACACCGTCATCTCACGCGCCGAGAGGCGGTTGACCATCTCTGTTTCGCTACCTCCGCCCCTGCCACGCGAGGCATGCAGTGCCTGGTTGGGGAAATAGCTGTAGCCCGACAGTACAGCCTTGATGGCGCTGAGCAACTCGGTGAGTTCCTGCTGCTTGCACACATAGCCTGCCGCCCCCGCCTGCATGCAGCGCATGGAGAAGTTACCCGGCGCCTGGGAGGTCAGCACCAGCACCTTGCTGCCCGGGCTGGAGCTGGCCATGCGCGCGATTACCTCAAGGCCATCGAGCTTGGGGATACCAATGTCCAGTACAACGATGTCCGGGAGATGCTGCCGGGTGAGCTGCAGGGCCGCCACCCCGTTGTCGGTCTCTGCGACGACGTCATACCCATGTCGCTCCATCAGCATGCGTACGGCCAGACGTATCACCGGATGATCGTCCACGATAAGCACTTTGTTCATGCGATATCCATTCATTGCTGTTGCGTTAGTGCGCCACGATAACCGACAGAAGTAAGGATGGCGCGGGGTTTTATCTTGGAAATAGATGAACAGAAGGGCCTTACAGCACTTACAGAAATTTCCTACAACTAATAATTATAGTTGTAACAAGACTATTATCTATACCTGCAAGTTAGCGTAACAGCGCTACCCACTCGATACGATTGGAATAAGTAACAATGGCTTGGGCGATAGTGGAAACTATCAAGCCGAAAATGAGGTTCATCGGGCAAATCAGGGGATATTTCCCAGCCGGGGAAACAGTGCAGGCTTCTACGTGAGCAGCCGTGTAGGGTAATCATGGGTCCACTCCGCAGGAGACGGCCCCATGCCACAAGCACAACCAGTTGCCCCGCTGACCATCATCGCCATCTTCGCCGGCATTATCGAAGCCTCCGCGCTCGCCACACTGCCGTTCTTGAGCGAGGCCAGCCAGAAGCTCTACACGTGGTTCCTGGTCGGCTTCCCGTTTTTTCTAACGGCATTGTTCTTCTTGACGCTGAACTTCAATTATAAGTCGTTCTACAGCCCCGCCCTTACCCGGGCGGTCTCGGCTGATGGGGCACCACCACGCGATACGGATTCAAAAACGGCAGCGCTGAACAATGAACCGATAAACGCCGAGCAGGTGACCTTCATGTTTTCCGGGCCAGATGCCTGCCAATTACTGGAAAAGCAACTGCTGCTCACGTTGGCTGAGCCCGCGGAACCGGCACGCACCTGGCAATTCTGCAACCTGCAAAAACGCCAATGCATTCGCCTTTCCATCAGCCCGATGAACACGCCGAGCCCCACTGTGGCGAGCTGAACGCGCTTTCACGCATAAAAAACCCCCGCACAGGGCGAGGGCTCTTCAGGCAGCCGTTGACGCTTAGAGCATCGAGCGACCTTTGTTCGCCGCAATGCGCATGCGCAGCGCATTGAGCTTGATGAAGCCGGCAGCGTCCTCCTGGTTGTAGGCGCCCCCGTCTTCTTCGAACGTCGCGATGTTGGCATCGAACAGCGAGTCGTCCGATTTGCGGCCAACCACGGTCACGTTGCCCTTGTACAGCTTCAGGCGAACCACGCCATTCACGTTCACCTGCGAAGCATCGATCATTTTCTGCAGCATCAGGCGCTCTGGGCTCCACCAGTAGCCGGTGTAGATCAGGCTGGCGTACTTGGGCATCAGCTCATCTTTGAGGTGAGCCACTTCACGGTCCAGGGTGATCGACTCGATGGCACGGTGTGCCTTGAGCATGATGGTGCCGCCAGGGGTCTCGTAGCAGCCGCGCGATTTCATGCCCACGTAACGGTTCTCGACGATATCCAGGCGGCCGATACCGTTGGCGCCGCCGATGCGGTTGAGGTCGGCCAGCACGGTCGCAGGGGTTTTTTCTACACCATCGATGGCAACGATGTCACCGTTGCGGTAGGTGAGTTCGATGTAGGTCGCCTGGTCCGGGGCACTTTCCGGGGACACGCTCCAGCGCCACATGTCTTCTTCGTGCTCGGTCCAGGTGTCTTCGAGCACACCGCCCTCATAGGAGATGTGCAGCAGGTTGGCGTCCATCGAGTAAGGCGACTTCTTCTTGCCATGGCGCTCGATCGGGATGCCGTGCTTTTCGGCGTAGTCCATCAGCTTCTCGCGGGACAGCAGGTCCCACTCACGCCATGGAGCAATCACCTTCACGCCTGGTTTGAGAGCATAGGCACCCAGTTCGAAGCGAACCTGGTCGTTGCCTTTGCCGGTAGCACCGTGGGAAATGGCATCGGCGCCGGTTTCGTTGGCGATCTCGATCAGGCGCTTGGCGATCAGCGGGCGGGCGATGGAAGTACCCAGCAGGTACTCACCCTCGTAGACGGTGTTGGCACGGAACATCGGGAACACGAAGTCGCGAACGAACTCTTCGCGCAGGTCGTCGATGTAGATCTCCTTGACGCCCATCGCCTGAGCTTTGGCGCGCGCCGGCTCGACCTCTTCGCCCTGCCCCAGGTCAGCGGTGAAGGTCACCACTTCGCAGTTGTAGGTATCTTGCAGCCACTTGAGAATCACCGAAGTATCAAGGCCGCCGGAATACGCCAGTACGACCTTTTTTACGTCCGCCATGCCATCACTCCACGGGGTTGTACGGAAAAGGCCCGATTCTAACGGCGTTGCGTGCGGATTTACAGTGGCGCGACAGCTTCTGACGACAAAGCGACAAGAAATTATGGCAGCGCGACGGGGTTTCAGGCCTCAGGGTGCCTTGGCAGCCGGTGCCTGGGCCGGTGCTGCAGCGCCAGCGCCCGTCGCAGCAGGTGCCACGGCAGGTGCCGCCTGCTGCGCGGGTTTCTCAGCCGGCTTTTCAGCCACGGCAACGCGTTCCAGTTCAATACTGACGCGTCGATTGCGTGCTCGGTTCGCGGCAGTGGAGTTCTTCGCCAGCGGATAACGTTCGCCGTGGAAGCGCACCGCGATGTGTTCCTCAGGCACGCCGTGAGCAATCAGGTAATCCGCCACGGCCAAGGCACGACGGCGCGACAGGTCGCGGTTGGTCAGGCGGTTGCCGCTGTTGTCCGAGTGGCCATTGAGTTCCACCTGGTTGACCGTGGGGTCGGCCTTCATGTAGTCCAGGATCACGTCCAGGCGCGCCTTGGCGTTCTGGTCCAGGTCGATACCCCCGCCAGGGAAGCCGACCTGGGTCTGGCGCACCTGGTCGTAATTGACCGGCAGCAGCTTGGCCGCACACAGCTGGTAATCGCCGTAGGCCTTGGCGAAACTGACCGGCAGCACGCGCACCTCCATCGGCCTGCCGCCCTCGCCGGTAAAGTTGCGCACCACGGTGCTGCGCCCGTCCAGCAGGCCGTTTATCAAGCGGCTGGCCTGGCCTTGGGACGAGCTGAACAACAGCCCCGTGCGCGCCAGCCGCACATTGCCCAGGTTGATGTCTCCCCGCCCCGGCTGCCACGGCGCCGCCGCTGCCAGCAGGCTGGCGCCGCCGGCGCCCAATGCGTTGCTGTCCGAGCGCAACTGGAAGACCGGTTGTTCGCCGGCACGGCGCACGAACTCGCCACTGCCGAAACCCTCGATGGGCTGGATGAGCCGGCACTCGAACAGGTCACCTTCGACCTTCCAGGCGATATTCTCCATGCGCGTCTGGAATGTCAGCGCGCCGGCCGGCAGGCTGGCGCACAAGGTGAACAGGGCTAGGTAACGCTGGCGCACGGGTGGCTCCACAGAGTTCGACAACTTACTTTCAGGCTATCGGACAGCACGCGGAAAACTTGATACCCGTGCTCGCCCGGGGGTTTTCCGGTAGCATTGCGCCTTGAGTTCGACCCGCCTGGAATCCTCAATGTCCGATCGCCTGACCCTCCTGCGCCCCGACGACTGGCACATCCATCTGCGTGATGGTGCCGTCCTGCCCCACACCGTTGGTGATGTGGCGCGTACCTTCGCCCGCGCCATCATCATGCCCAACCTGGTACCACCGGTGCGCAATGCCGCTGAAGCCCAAGCCTACCGTGAACGCATCCTGGCGGCGCGGCCGGCCGGCAGCCGGTTCGAGCCCCTGATGGTGCTGTACCTCACCGACCGCACCAGCCCCGAGGACATCCGGGCCGCCAAGGCTAGCGGCTTCGTGCATGCGGCTAAGCTGTACCCGGCAGGCGCCACCACCAACTCCGATTCGGGCGTGACCAGCATCGACAACATCTTCCCGGCCATCGAGGCGCTGGCAGAAGTCGGCATGCCACTGCTCGTGCACGGTGAAGTCACCCGCAGCGAAATTGACGTGTTCGACCGCGAGAAGCGTTTCATCGACGAGCACATGCGCCGTCTGGTCGAGCGCTTCCCTACCTTGAAGGTCGTGTTCGAGCACATCACCACCGCGGATGCCGCCCAGTTCGTCACCGAGGCCTCGGCCAACGTCGGCGCCACCATCACCGCGCAGCATTTGCTGTACAACCGCAACCACATGCTGGTTGGCGGTATCCGCCCGCACTTCTACTGCCTGCCCATCCTCAAGCGCAACACCCACCAGGTGGCGTTGCTGGATGCTGCAACCAGCGGCAACCCAAAGTTCTTCCTCGGTACCGACTCGGCGCCCCACGCCCGCCACGCCAAGGAAGCCGCTTGCGGTTGTGCTGGCTGCTACACCGCTTATGCCGCCATCGAGCTGTATGCCGAGGCGTTCGAGCAGCGCAACGCGCTGGACAAGCTCGAAGGCTTTGCCAGCCTTCATGGCCCGGCGTTCTATGGCCTGCCGGCGAACACCGACACCATCACCCTGGTGCGCGACGAATGGACCGCCCCTGACAGCCTGCCGTTTGGCGAGCAGACCGTGATTCCGCTACGCGCTGGAGAAAAGCTGCGCTGGCGCCTGCTGGAGGAACGCGCGTGAGCGAAGACCTGTACGAAGACGACCTGGACACCCAGGGCAACACGGGCTCACGCCACCCCATGGCCGAGCGCTTCCGCGGTTACCTGCCCGTGGTGGTGGATGTAGAAACAGGCGGCTTCAACAGCGCCACCGACGCCCTGCTGGAAATTGCAGCCGTCACCATCGGCATGGATGAAAAAGGCTTCCTGTTCCCGGAGCACACCTACTTCCACCGCGTGGAACCGTTCGAGGGTGCCAACATCGAGGCAGCGGCCCTCGAGTTCACCGGTATCAAGCTGGACCACCCACTGCGCATGGCGGTCAGCGAAGAGGCGGCGCTCACCGACATCTTCCGCGGCATCCGCAAGGCGCTGAAGGCCAACGGTTGCAAGCGTGCCATTCTGGTCGGCCACAACAGCAGCTTCGACCTGGGCTTCCTCAACGCTGCAGTAGCGCGCAACGACCTCAAGCGCAACCCGTTCCACCCCTTCTCCAGCTTCGATACCGCCACCCTGGCGGGCCTGGCCTACGGTCAAACGGTGCTGGCCCGTGCCTGCCAAAGCGCCGACATCGATTTCGACGGTCGCGAGGCCCACTCGGCCCGCTACGACACGGAGAAAACCGCCGAACTGTTCTGCGGTATCGTCAACCGCTGGAAGGACATGGGCGGCTGGCGCCAGGGTTGATACCGCCGACCCTGCGGCAAAAAAAAACCGATGCCCGTTCGCGAGCATCGGTTTTTTTGTGCCCCCAGGGCAGGTTCAAGCCCTTGGGCAAATGGCTGCCATTACAGCTTGCCGGCGTTCTCGCTCAGGTAGGCAGCAACGCCTTCTGGCGAAGCGTTCATGCCCTTGTCGCCTTTTTTCCAGTTGGCAGGGCAGACTTCGCCGTGCTCTTCGTGGAACTGCAGGGCATCGACCAGACGCAGCAGCTCGTCCATGTTACGGCCCAGCGGCAGGTCGTTGATGATCTGCGAGCGAACCACACCGTTGGTGTCGATCAGGAAAGCGCCACGGAACGCCACGCCGCCTTCGGACTCAACGTCGTAGGCCTTGCAGATTTCGTGGGTCATGTCGGCAGCCAAGGTGTACTTCACCTGGCCGATACCGCCATTGTTGACCGGGGTGTTACGCCAGGCATTGTGGGTGAAGTGCGAGTCGATCGAGACGCCGATCACTTCCACGTTGCGGGCCTGGAAGTCTGGGATGCGGTTGTCCAGCGCGATCAGCTCGGACGGGCAGACAAAGGTGAAGTCCAGCGGGTAGAAGAACACCAGGCCGTACTTGCCCTTGATGGCCGAGGCCAGGTTGAAGCTGTCGACGATCTCGCCATTGCCCAGCACGGCCGGTACAGTGAAATCGGGGGCTTTCTTGCCAACGAGTACGCTCATTGTAATCTCCTGATGAGGGTGAATAACCTGTTGCCGGGCCCTGCCCGACATCCAGCAAAGGTTGACCATCATACACGGCTTCTCATGACAGGCCGACTCTGGTGATGAGCGACCGTCGGTCGCCTTCGGTAAATGCCTTCTGAAACCACTTTGACAAGCATTCTCATTCACATTAAGCTCCACCCCATCGATCCCGCCAGCGATGGTCAGCCCTTATGTATGTGTGTCTTTGTGTCGGCGTCACCGACGGACAGATCCGCGATGCGATCTATGAAGGATGCTGCAGCTACAAGGAAGTCCGTGCCGCGACCAATGTCGCCAGCCAATGTGGCAAATGTGCGTGCCTGGCCAAGCAGGTAGTGCGCGAAACGCTGACCGACCTCCAGGTCAGCCAGGCGGCGCTGCCCTACCCCGTGGAATTTACCACTGCCTGAATACCCCCGTTTCCCGAAACCGGACCTCGTGTCCGGTTTTTTTATGCTCATAATTCAATAAGTTAGGGCCCCAACGCGGTTCACAAACATTCTTATTCCTATTAATTTTCATTTATTATTCAATAACTTAGGTTTGACAGGCCCGGGCATCCAGCTCAAACTTCGCAGTATTGGCACACTTCGACAGGGCAGGAACACCCATGAAAGGCGACATCAGCGTCATCCAGCATCTCAACAAGATCCTCGGAAACGAGCTGGTCGCTATCAACCAGTACTTCCTGCATGCCCGCATGTATGAAGACTGGGGCCTGAACAAACTCGGCAAGCACGAGTACAAAGAATCCATCGACGAGATGAAGCACGCTGACAAACTGATCAAGCGTATTCTGTTCCTCGAAGGCATTCCCAACGTTCAGGACCTGGGCAAGTTGCTGATCGGCGAGCACACCAAGGAAATGCTCGAATGCGACCTGAAGATCGAGCAGAAAGGCCTGCTGGACCTGAAAGCCGCCATCGCCCATTGCGAAACGGCCGGCGACTTCGGTTCGCGTGACATGCTCGAAGACATCCTTGAATCCGAGGAAGAGCACATCGACTGGCTGGAAACCCAGCTGAGCCTCATCGACAAGATCGGCATCGAGAACTACCTGCAGTCGCAGATGGGCGAGGAATAATTCCAACGCCATAAAAAACCCGCCATTGGCGGGTTTTTTTTATGGCGCGCTGCCTATCAGGCTTCGGCAGCCTTGGCCTTGGCGGCGGCATCCTTGATGAGCGTCTGTAGCTCACCGTTTTCGAACATTTCCAGCACGATGTCGCTGCCGCCAACCAGCTCGCCACCCACCCAGAGCTGGGGGAAGGTTGGCCAATTGGCATATTTAGGCAGGTTGGCGCGGATTTCCGGGTTCTGCAGGATGTCGACGTAGGCGAACTTCTCGCCGCAACCCATGACTGCCTGGGAAGCACGCGCAGAAAAACCGCATTGCGGTGCATTCGGCGAGCCCTTCATGTAGAGCAGAATGGTGTTGTTGGCAATCTGCTCTTTGATCGTTTCGATGATATCCATGTAGCACCTCGGCTTAACTTTGCGACGTCGTCGTCGGCACGGTGAGGCATTGTAACGGAAAGCCGAGCGGCATGCTCGTGCCCTCAGGCGGCCTCTACCTGCACGGGGACGCCATTGAGCGCTGCATTGCCCGATACAGGGTCACGCAAGCGTTCGTCGGTCAGGTCGTTGGCGCTGGCACCTGGCTGGCGCTGGGCTACCTGCATGTGCACACCCTTCAACCCATGACCATAACCGTGAGGCAGGCTAACCACGCCGGGCATCATGTTCTGGCAGCCCTGCACCTCAACTTCCACCGTGCCAGTGCGGGAACTCACCCGTACCCGCTGGCCATCCTGCAAGCACCTGTGCTGCATGTCATCAGGGTGCATCAGCAACTGGTGCCGTGGCTTGCCTTTGACCAGCCTGTGGTAGTTGTGCATCCACGAATTGTTGCTGCGCACATGCCGACGGCCGATCAGCAGCAGTTGGCCTGGCGCCGGAAGGGCCTGCAGGGCCAGGCGCTGCAAGTCCTGCAGCAACACCTGGGGTGCCGCCTGGACGGTGTTTTCGGCCGTCGCCAGGCGCGCGCCCAAGTTGCGCTGCAGCGGGCCGAGGTCGAGGCCATGAGGGTGGGAGTCCAACGCCTCCAGTGACAGCTTCCAGGGGGTGTCATGGCCATAGCGGCCACTGCGCAACGCCAGGTCGATCATGTGCGCGGGCGGCGCGGTGGGTTTCAGCGGCTGCTGTGCACGCGCGGCAAATGCCTGCGCAAGGCCCACGAAGATCTCCCAGTCGTGCAGCGCCCCTTCGGGCTTGGGCAGAATGGCGCGGTTGAAACGGGTGACGTTGCGCACGGCCAGCAAGTTGAAGGTACTGTCGTAATGGTCGTTTTCCAGCGCCGACGTCGACGGCAGGATCAGGTCGGCATGGCGCGTGGTTTCGTTGATGTACAGGTCGATGCTGAGCATGAACTCCAGCCCCGCCAAGGCGCCGTCCAGTTGCCGACCGTTGGGCGTGGACAGTACCGGGTTGCCGGCCACCGTCACCAGTGCGCGCACCTGCCCCTCACCCGGCGTGAGCATTTCCTCGGCCAGGGCGGCAACCGGCAACTCGCCGCCATATTCGGGCAACCCCGACACCCGGCTTTGCCAGGCATTGAAGTGACCACCCGAGGTGGCCGCCACCAGGTCGACGGCAGGCTCGGTGCACAATGCGCCGCCTGGGCGGTCGAGGTTACCGGTGACCAGGTTGATCAGCTGCACCAGCCAATGGCAGAGCGTGCCGAACACTTGGGTTGAAACGCCCATGCGGCCATAGCAAACGGCCTTGTCGGCAGCCGCGAAGTCACGTGCGAGCTGGCGGATGCCTGCTGCAGGGATGCCACAAAGCGGGCTCATGGCCTCGGCCGTCATAGGGGCTATCGCCGCCTGCACGGCCGGCACGCCGCTCACAGGCAGGTGCGTGCCTCTGGCCAGGCCTTCTTCGAACAGGGTGTTGAGCAGGCCGCACAACAGCGCGGCGTCGCCGCCGGGGCGAATGAACAGATGGGTGTCGGCTATCGCCGCCGTTTCACTGCGCCGCGGGTCCACCACCACCAGGCGCCCTCCCCGTGCGCGCAGGGCCTTGAAGCGCTTTTCCACATCGGGCACGGTCATGATGCTGCCGTTGGAGGCCAGCGGGTTGCCACCGAGAATCAGCATGAAGTCGGTATGGTCGATGTCGGGAACCGGCAGCAGCAGCCCATGGCCGTACATCAGGTGGCTGACCAGGTGCTGGGGTAATTGATCTACCGAGGTGGCAGAAAACCGGTTACGGGTTTTGAGCAGGCCAAGAAAGTAGTTGCTGTGGGTCATCAAGCCATAGTTATGCACGCTCGGGTTACCCTGATACACCGCCACGGCATTGCGCCCGTGAGCCTGCTGCACCGCCCAGAGGCGCTCGGCTGCCAGGGCGAAGGCTTCCTCCCAGCTGATCGCCTGCCACTGTTCCCCAACCCTGCGGTGCGGCTGGCGCAGCCGATCGGGGTCGTTCTGGATGTCCTGCAAGGCCACCGCCTTGGGGCATATGTGGCCGCGGCTGAAGGGGTCCAGCGGGTCGCCCTTGATCGAACTGATCTGCGCCGTGCCATCAGCGCCGTGGCTCAATTCGATACTCAAGCCGCAAATGGCTTCACACAGGTGGCAGGCACGGTGGTGCAGGGTCTTGTTCATGGCCGCTTTTGCCTGGGTCAGGAAAGAAGCCAAGACTATGGCGCCGCCTCGCCGCCCGGGCCAGCGTGCTTCGTGGCGTGAATCCAGCGACATCAGGCGCGCGATTCACGACAGCTGTTTGCCAAATCGCCAGCAAGCCGTGTACAAAACCCCTGTAGCAAATAAAAAACAGCTACAGGGGCAACGCCGACACCCTTTGCAACACCCTGTGCAGGTGGCCGCTGTTTCCCCCCTTGGTTTCAGGCGACATTTAATTATAGTATTGCGCCTTTCCCCATTTCGTCCGCCCCGTGCGGCTTACGCCGCAGGTCACTCCCGTTGTTAAAAAAAACCACACGGTGGGCCTGCATACTGTTGCAGATAAGGTAGTCAATCATGAGCGCTAGGCACTTTCTCTCCCTGCTGGACTTCACCACCGACGAATTGCTCGGGGTGATCCGCCGCGGCATCGAGCTGAAGGACCTGCGCAAGCGAGGCGTGCTGTTCGAGCCCCTGAAAAACCGCGTGCTGGGGATGATCTTCGAAAAGTCCTCCACCCGCACCCGAGTCTCGTTCGAGGCCGGCATGATCCAGCTCGGCGGCCAGGCGATCTTCCTGTCCCCGCGTGACACGCAACTGGGCCGTGGCGAGCCCATTGGCGACAGTGCCATCGTGTTGTCGAGCATGCTCGACGTGGTGATGATCCGCACCCACGCCCACAGCACACTCACCGAGTTCGCCGCCAAGTCCCGCGTGCCGGTCATCAATGCGCTGTCTGACGAATCCCACCCATGCCAGTTGCTGGCCGACATGCAGACCTTCCTGGAGCACCGTGGGCCCATCCAGGGCAAGACGGTTGCCTGGATCGGTGACGGCTTCAACATGTGCAACTCCTACATCGAAGCGGCGCGCCAGTTCGGCTTCCAGCTGCGCATCGCCTGCCCCGAAGGTTACGAACCCGATCCGCGTTTCATGGCCATCGGCGGCGACCACGTGCAGATCGTGCGCGACCCGCTGCTGGCGGTGCAGGGTGCTCACCTGGTTACCACAGATGTCTGGACTTCCATGGGCCAGGAAGAGGAAACTGCTCGGCGCCTGGCGCATTTCGCGCCCTACCAGGTCACGCGGCAAATGCTTGACCTGGCGGCACCCGACGCCCTGTTCATGCATTGCCTGCCCGCCCACCGTGGCGAGGAAATCAGCCATGACCTGCTCGACGACCCACGTTCGGTCGCCTGGGACCAGGCTGAAAACCGCCTGCATGCACAGAAGGCCCTTCTCGAATTCCTTGTCGAACCGGCTTACCACCACGCATGAGTCAACCTCTACTGCTCAACCTGCGCAACCTCGCCTGCGGCTATGGCGATCAGCGCATCGTCCAGAACCTCAACCTGCACCTCAATGCCGGCGACATCGGTTGCCTGCTGGGTGCGTCCGGTTGCGGCAAAACCACCACCCTGCGCGCCATCGCGGGTTTCGAACCGGTGCATGACGGCGAAATCCAGCTCGCAGGCGAGGTCATCTCCCGGGCCGGCTTCACCCTGGCGCCGGAAAAGCGTCGTATCGGCATGGTGTTTCAGGACTACGCCCTGTTTCCGCACCTGACCGTTGCGCAGAACATTGCCTTCGGCATTGCCAAGCATCCCCGCCAGGCGGCGGTGATCGAAGAAATGCTGGAGCTGGTCAAGCTCGGCGGCCTGGGCGGGCGATACCCGCACGAGCTGTCTGGCGGCCAGCAGCAACGTGTAGCCCTGGCCCGGGCGCTGGCACCTGAACCTCAGTTGCTGTTGCTCGACGAGCCGTTCTCCAACCTGGATGTGGAGCTGCGCAGGCGCCTGAGCCATGAGGTGCGGGACATCCTCAAAAGCCGTGGCACCAGCGCCATCCTGGTCACCCATGACCAGGAAGAGGCCTTTGCGGTCAGCGACCAGGTGGGCGTGTTCAAGGAAGGCCGGCTTGAGCAGTGGGACACCCCCTACAACCTTTACCACGAACCGCAGACCCCTTTCGTGGCCAGCTTCATCGGCCAGGGGTACTTCATTCGCGGGCAGATGATCAGCCACGAAGCGGTCAGTACTGAACTGGGTGAGCTGCGTGGCAACCGTGCCTATACCATGACCTCGGGCAGCTCGGTGGATGTGCTGCTACGCCCCGATGATATCGTGCACGCACCCGACAGCCTGTTGCGGGCCAGCATCGTGGGCAAGAGTTTCCTGGGGGCCTCCACCTTGTATCGCCTGCAACTGCCCACCGGCAGCCAACTGGAGGCAATCTTCCCGAGCCATGTCGATCATCAGCTTGGGGCGGACGTAGGCATTGCAGTCAAAGCCGATCACCTGGTGCTGTTCGCTGTCCCCGGCAGCGTGGCAGCACAGGCGTTGCAGCAGCACAGCGGCGTGCGCCGTCACAGCTCCGCGCACTGAGGACGCTGCAGGAGGTCGCCTGGCGGCCTCTCTACCCCCTGCCGATCGGCGCAAATGTGCCTTGGGTATATTCGGCCAGCACCGCTGCCGCCAATTCCACTTCCAGCCCCCTGCGCCCGGCACTGACATGGATGCTGGCAAAATTCTGCGATGAGTCGTCGATAAAAGTGCGCAGCCGCTTTTTCTGCCCCAGCGGGCTGATCCCCCCCACCAGGTAGCCTGTAGCCCGTTGCGCCTGGGCAGGGTCTGCCATTTCGCACTTCTTCACCCCGGCAGCATGCGCCAGGGCCTTGAGGTCCAGTGAACCCACCACCGGCACTACCGCGACCAGCAACTCGCCCTTCTCGCTACTGGCCAGCAAGGTCTTGAACACCTGTTGCGGGTCCAGCCCCAGCTTTTCTGCAGCCTCGAGCCCGTATGACGCCGATTTGGGGTCGTGTTCGTAACTGTGCACACGGTGCTCGGCGCGGTGCTTCTTCAACAGGTCCAGGGCAGGTGTCATGCAGGGGCTCCGGTGTAAGACGAATCGGCGGCTACTTTAGGACAATTCCCACATCCCAGCCAGCACGGCGCAATGGCGCCGCTCTAGCTCGCGCAGTCGCGCCCGGATTAACTGCCCAAAACGTGACTGACCGTTCACTTTCGACCTTTGACATCAGCGTTTCTTGTCTATATTTTTTCGTTTCTGAATAAATGGTGCACTTTTACGGTGCATTTCATAGAGGTGCCCGGGGTCGATGGGGATAGGCGCCGGGCTTTTGCTGTCGAGCGCCACGCGACTCACAACAAAAACAATGAGGTCATACATGACAATTGCTCAAGGCCAACCCACACTGCCCAGCCAATGCCTGGCCGAGTTTCTCGGCACTGCGTTGCTGATCTTTTTCGGTACCGGCTGCGTTGCCGCGCTCAAGGTGGCGGGCGCCAGCTTCGGGCTGTGGGAAATCAGCATCATCTGGGGCGTAGGCGTCAGCATGAGTATCTACCTTACCGCCGGCATATCAGGTGCGCACCTGAACCCGGCCGTGAGCATCGCCCTTGCCCTTTTCGCAGGCTTCGACAAACGCAAGCTGCCCTTCTACATGCTGGCCCAGGTGTGCGGCGCCTTTTGCGGCGCTGCGTTGGTATACACCTTGTACAGCGCCCTGTTCTTCGATTTCGAACAGGCGCACGCGATGCTGCGCGGTAGCGAAGCCAGCCTGGAGCTGGCCGCAGTGTTCTCCACCTACCCGCACCCGGCGCTGTCCACCGGCCAGGCGCTGTTGGTCGAAGTGATCATCACAGCCATCCTGATGGCCGTGATCATGGCACTGACCGATGACAACAACGGCCTGCCCCGTGGCGCCATGGCGCCGCTGCTGATCGGGCTGCTGATCGCCGTGATTGGCAGCGCCATGGGCCCCCTGACCGGCTTTGCCATGAACCCGGCCCGGGACCTGGGGCCCAAGGTGATGACCTTCCTCGCAGGCTGGGGCGAAATCGCCTTTACCGGCGGCCGTGATGTGCCTTACTTCCTGGTGCCGGTATTCGGGCCTATCATCGGCGCCTGCCTGGGTGCTGCGGCGTATCGCGGGCTGATTGCCCGCCACCTGCCGGAGGTACCTGCTGCCAACACCCGCACGGGCGATGATCGCCAAGGCGACACCCAAGTCAATTGATGGCGGCTTCCAGCCCAGACCCCTATTTTTGCAAGGCCTAAGACCATGACAGATACCCAGGACAAGCACTACATCATCGCCCTGGACCAGGGCACCACCAGTTCGCGCGCCATCATCTTCGACCGCGATGCGAACGTGGTAGGTACCTCACAGCGCGAGTTCGCCCAGCATTACCCGCAAGCGGGCTGGGTGGAACACGACCCGATGGAAATCTTCGCCACCCAGAGCGCGACCATGGTCGAAGCCTTGGCCCAGGCAGGCATCAGCCATGCCCAGGTGGCCGCACTGGGTATCACCAACCAGCGTGAGACCACCGTGGTATGGGACAAGGAAACCGGGCGCCCGGTCTACAATGCCATTGTCTGGCAGTGCCGGCGCAGCACCGAGATCTGTGCCCAGCTCAAGCGCGACGGCCACGAAGCCTACATCCGTGACACCACCGGCCTGGTCACAGACCCATACTTCTCCGGCACAAAGCTGAAATGGATCCTGGATAACGTCGAAGGCGTGCGGGAGCGGGCCGAGCGCGGTGAGCTGTTGTTCGGCACCATCGATACCTGGCTGATCTGGAAGTTCTCCGGTGGCAAGGTGCATGTCACCGACTACACCAACGCCTCGCGCACGCTGATGTTCAACATCCATACCCTGCAGTGGGACGAGAAACTGCTGCAAATCCTGGGTATCCCCGCCCAGATGCTGCCGCAGGTAAAACCGTCGTCGCAGGTGTACGGCCACACCAAGAGCGGTATCGCCATCGCCGGCATTGCCGGTGACCAGCAATCGGCGCTGTTCGGGCAAATGTGCGTGGAGCCGGGCCAGGCCAAGAACACCTACGGCACCGGGTGTTTCCTGCTGATGAACACCGGTGACCAGGCGGTCAAGTCATCCCACGGCCTGCTCACCACCATCGCCTGCGGCCCCCGCGGCGAGGTGGCTTACGCACTTGAGGGTGCAGTGTTCAATGGTGGCTCCACCGTGCAATGGCTGCGTGATGAACTGAAGATCGTCAACGACGCGCTGGACACCGAATACTTCGCCAGCAAGGTCAAGGACAGCAACGGCGTGTACCTGGTGCCGGCATTCACCGGGCTGGGCGCACCCTATTGGGACCCGTATGCACGGGGTGCCTTGTTCGGCCTGACCCGCGGGGTCAAGGTGGACCACATCATCCGCGCTGCGCTGGAATCCATCGCCTACCAGACCCGCGACGTGCTCGATGCCATGCAACAGGACAGCGGCAAGCGTCTGTCTGAATTGCGGGTGGATGGCGGCGCAGTAGCCAACAACTTCCTCATGCAGTTCCAGGCCGACATTCTGGGCACCTGCGTGGAGCGGCCGAAAATGCGTGAAACCACTGCCCTGGGCGCGGCCTACCTGGCTGGCCTGGCCTGTGGCTTCTGGAGCGGCCTTGACGAGTTGCGCGACAAGGCGATCATCGAACGCGAGTTCAGCCCCCAACTGGACGAAGCCCAGAAAGAAAAGCTGTATGCCGGCTGGCA
Organism: Pseudomonas sp. S60; assembly: GCF_016647865.1. Taxonomy (NCBI): domain Bacteria; kingdom Pseudomonadati; phylum Pseudomonadota; class Gammaproteobacteria; order Pseudomonadales; family Pseudomonadaceae; genus Pseudomonas; species Pseudomonas sp. S60. The sequence goes on from NZ_JACVVH010000034.1 coordinate 64,650, forward strand.
GAAAGCCGTGGACCGCACCCGCGACTGGGAAGACCACGACGCCTGACTCTCGCACTGGGGGGGGGGCGGGGGGGGCCCCCCGGGGCCCCCCCCCCCCCCCCCCCCCGCCGGGGGGGGG
>NZ_JACVVH010000035.1:0-64203 GCF_016647865.1 Pseudomonas sp. S60
TTATTTTGAAGTTTTTTGCGAGAAACTCGTTTAGCTTCAAACACTTGACTCAACGGCTCAGCTTGCTTCGCTTTGCTGCATCGTTGGAGTGGTGCGCATTATAGGCTGTTATCTCAGGCGGTCAACCTTTAATTTCAACTTTTGAAAGGCCACCTTAATGCAAGGCACGCCTTGTCGAGCGCGCAGCAATTGCGCACTATACTGCGCAACCGCCCCTTCCTTATGGAACACCCCCTCGCTATGAACACCCCGCCCCGCAGCCTGGCCGCTACGCTGTTCCCCATCGGCCTGCTGTTGATCGCCATGGCATCTATCCAGTCCGGCGCCTCATTGGCCAAGAGCATGTTCCCCATCATTGGCGCCCAAGGCACCACCACCCTGCGCCTGGTGTTCGCCAGCGTCATCATGTTGCTGATATTGAGACCCTGGCGGGCCCGCCTCAATAGCCGAACCCTGCGCAACGTAGTCATCTACGGCCTGGCCCTGGGCGGTATGAACTTCCTCTTCTATATGGCATTGCAGACAGTGCCCATTGGGATCGCCGTGGCGCTCGAGTTCACCGGCCCGCTGGCGGTTGCAATTTTTTCCTCGCGCCGCGCCATCGACTTTCTATGGATTGCCCTGGCCCTGTTTGGCTTGCTGCTGCTTCTCCCCGCAGGCCACGACGGCCAGGCACTTGACCCGACAGGTGCCGCGTACGCCTTGGGCGCTGGCGTCTGCTGGGCGCTCTATATTCTGTTCGGCCAACGCGCCGGAGCCGAGCATGGCGTGCAAAGTGCAGCCCTGGGCGTGGTGGTCGCAGCCTTGTTCATTGCGCCCATCGGTATCGCCCACGCCGGCGCCACCCTGCTCACCCCAGCCGTGATCCCCATGGCGCTGGGTGTCGCGATACTGTCAACCGCCCTTCCCTACAGCCTGGAAATGGTCGCACTGACGCGCATTCCTGCACGCACCTTCGGCACGCTGATGAGCATCGAACCTGCCTTCGGCGCGCTGTCCGGCCTGCTGTTTCTCGGGGAAGTCCTGTCCATGACCCAATGGCTGGCCATCCTTGCGATCATCACTGCCTCGGTGGGCACCACGCTTTCCATGCGCAAAGCGCCCAGCCCAGCGATCGCCGCTGACTGATATGAGAAATCTTTTCATTTGAGACAACGATAGTGATTGTGGCGACCGGCATCGCTGATTAAGCTGTCAAAGCACCATCATCTTCATGCTATCTAATGCATCGAACAGGGACGCTGGGAAATTTCAGGAAGAATCGTAGCGATAACGACGGAACCAGCTTGCTGATCCGTCCTGCATTTAAGGACAGGAATGAAACGTACCTTGCTCATCCTGGCCATCTTGGCTATTGCTGGATGTGCCGCCACGGCGAAGACCGAGGTAAAAAGGGGCAAGAAAGGCCTGCATATCAATTGCTCCGGCCTTTCTTCTTCATGGGACAGCTGCTACAGCAAAGCAGCCACCGCCTGCAGCTCACGCGGATACCGCGTCATTGCACGCTCAGGCGACAGCGATGAAGAGGATGGGGATTACCTGTTCGGGATCAACCCTGCGGGCTATACCAGCCGCAGCATGATCGTCATTTGCAAGTAAATGGGGCTGCCGTTGCGCAGCCCCATTCGTATGCAACAACCGCTCTACAGCAAGGCAGTACGAGCGTGAAGCCAGGCCAGCGCTTCACCCTCCAGATACGGTGCGAGCCGTTCACGCACCGTGGTGTGGTAACCGTTCAACCATGCCAGTTCTTCGACAGTGAGCCTCTCAGGCAACAAACAGCGGGTGTCGATAGGGCAGAGTGTCAGGGTTTCAAACGCCAGAAAGTCACCAAAGGCGCTTTTGCCTGCATTGCGGTTAGCCACCAGGTTCTCGATGCGAACCCCCCATTGCCCAGGCCGATAAGTGCCTGGCTCAATCGAGCTGATCATGCCTGCCTGCATCGCTGTTTGCGGTGAGGGCGTCGCCTGGTAGGCAATTACCTGCGGCCCTTCGTGCACATTCATGAAGTAACCGACACCGTGGCCGGTGCCATGACCGTAGTCCACCTGGTCGGCCCACAGCGGTGCACGGGCGATGGCGTCGAGCAACGGCGACAACACCCCCTGGGGGAATGTAGCCCGGGACAGTGCAATCATACCTTTGAGCACGCGCGTGCAATCCTGTTTCTGCAGCTCGCTGGGCTGACCCACCGGCACCATGCGCGTGATATCAGTGGTACCGCCCAGATACTGCCCGCCCGAATCGATCAGCAGCAGACCGTCGCCTTCGATCACTGAATGGGACTGCTCGGTTGCGCGGTAATGGGGCATGGCGCCGTTGGCATTGAAAGCCGCGATAGTGGCGAAACTCAGGGACACGAAACCGGGGCGGCGAGCCCTGGCGGCGCTCAGCTGCTCATCGATCGTCAGCTCGGTGATGACCTCGCTGCCCAGCCGGGCCTCCAGCCAGGCAAAGAACTCGCAGAGTGCTGCGCCATCCTGCTCCATTACCTGGCGAACATGCCTCAGCTCTGGCTCCCCTTTGCACGCCTTGCTCAACGTGGTGGGGTTTGGGCCTTCGAGCAACTGCACCGCATCGCCCAACTGGTCCATAAGCCCACACGTGACACGGGCAGGGTCGACCAACAACCGGCTGCCACCGGGGATATCAGCCAGCGCCGCCCCTGCCTGATCGTAATCGCGTACCTCTACACCGTCTGCCGCCAGAACAGCACGCAGGTTTTCGTCCAGCTTCCCGCTGCCGACAAACAGCAACGCCTGCTGCTGACTGATCAAGGCAAATGCGAGAAAGACAGGGTTGTATGACACATCGGTGCCGCGCAGATTGAACAGCCACGCAATGTCGTCCAGCGTGGCGAGAAAGTGCCAGTGCGCACCCTTCACCTGCATGACCTCGCGCAATGCGGCCAGTTTGTCCAACCTGGACACGGTGGCATAGGGCGGCAGGTGTTGGTAGACCGGATGGCCGGGCAACGCCGCACGCCCCTCCCACACCTGGCCAAGCACGTCTTTGTCAGTGACCAGGCGCACACCGCGATGGCCCAGGCGCTCACGCAATTGGCGCGCCGAGGCCAACGCCAATACCGCGCCATCCACCCCGACGCGACCATTGGCCGGCGCATGCTCGCCAAGCCAATCCAGCACTCCGGGCTGACCAGGCGAGAGCTTCATCAATTCAATGCCAGTGCCCGCGAGCTCATGCTCGGCCTGTTGCCAGTACCGGCTGTCTACCCACAACCCGGCAAACCCGGGCATGACCACCAGCGTACCTACCGACCCATGGAAACCCGACAGCCATCGGCGACCTTGCCAATGCTTGGGCAGATACTCTGAAAGATGCGGGTCGGCCGATGGAACCAGCAAGGCATCCAGGCCTTCGGCGGCCATGGCCTGGCGCACGCGCGCCAAGCGCTCTGGCGTAGGTTGCTCATAGGTAGGCTGCGCGTTCATGGGCTCTCCTGCAGGTGCGTCTGGGTTGATTCGTGGCACCGATAATGAAACAGCTCCCAGAGGGCTGCAATCAACATCGGCTTGTGCATGCCACTAGACCGCGCACATTTCAGCATTTCAGACGGGTGCTACACCGCTCAGGCGTTACCCCCGCTGCGCGTCATGCTCACCCATCTGGCAGTAGAGGGCACCGTGTGGGCCACGCGCCAGGCTGCGAAGCGCCTGGTAAGCAGCGAAGTGGGCCCCGCGCGCCTGGTAGCGCTGCAGCAATTGCACATACGACTCGTCGACAAAGTAGGCAGCAGCACCGACCCACGCCTGCCGGGACTCCCACTGCAGGTACTGCAGCACCCGGCTGCCGTCTTCGCTCGCCTGTATGCTGATCGTCTGCAACCCGTCGCATTGAAGTGCCAGCGCCTCACTGCTGTTCATCAACGCTTGCGCCAGCTCGCGCTGAAACAGGCTGGGTACCTGGTATTCGATCATCTGGGTGAACCAGATGGCAGTAGGGTTTGCCGACATTCACTCTCTCCTGGCCATTGGCGCTTGGTGCGCGATGCCGGAGAGGGTAAAACCTCAACTAAACTCGAGGTCAAGTGCCTGGCCGAGCTATTCGGCTTTCAGATGACGACGTTGCGCACAAAAGTGACTGCTGTCTCGCCGTCGTTCCGGTAGGCATAGCGGCAGTTACTGGGGAACACATGAAACTGCCCTTGCTGCAGCCGGTGTTCGGTGGCTTCGATGATCAATGTGAGCTGCCCCTGCGTCACATACAACTGTTCACTCCAGCCCTCGGCATCGGCCTCGCTGCGATAGCACTCGCCGGGAGCCAGGGTCCATTCCCACAACTCCACCTCGCGCCGCGCCACGCTGCTGCCCAGCAGCACTGCACGGCTTTGCGGGTGTTCACCGGCCCAGGCCAGTTCCTCGATGCGGCCTGGGTCACGCAAGTTGGGCGCCTGGATCAGTGTACTGAAAGCCACACCGAGGCTCTGGGCAATCAAGTCCAGTGTGGTGAGGCTGACATTCTTTTCACCCGCCTCGATGGCCACCAGCATGCGCCGGCTCACACCAGAGCGGTCGGCGAGCGCGGCCTGACTCATGCCTGCCGCGTGGCGCAAGTTGCGTACATTGAGGCTGACGTGCTGCAAAACCGAGGCGCGGTGTGAAGGGTCTTTGTGCACTATATTGCTCACTTACAATTGTTGCGCAGTATACTGCCCAGCGTGTGGCGATTGTGCGCCGCCCCCTACGAGCATGCAAGCCCATGACCACAGCCAGCCAACAGCCCACCCCCAGCGTCACGTTTCGCCTGAGCAAAGCGGAACTGGTGCTGATATTCATCACCATGTTGTGGGGTGGCACCTTCCTGCTGGTGCACAACGTGATGACCGTCAGCGGCCCCATGTTCTTCGTCGGCCTTCGCTTTGCCGCAGCTGCGCTGTTCGTGGGCATGGTTTCTGCGCGGGCGCTGGGCGGGCTCACACTCACCGAGCTCAAGGCTGGGATGCTGATCGGCGTGACCATCATGCTGGGTTACGGTCTGCAAACCATGGGCCTGCAGACCATAAGCAGCAGCCAGTCGGCGTTCATCACCGCACTCTACGTACCCTTCGTGCCACTGCTGCAGTGGGTGGTACTGGGGCGCAGGCCCGGCCTGATGCCGAGCATTGGCATAGGCATCGCGTTCGTTGGGCTCATGCTGCTGGCAGGGCCCGACAGCGGCAGTTTGCACATGAGCGAAGGTGAAGTGGTCACCCTGGTCAGCGCCATCGCCATCGCCGCCGAAATCATCCTGATCAGCCGCTTCGCCGGCCAGGTCGATGTACGACGGGTCACCGTGGTGCAACTGGCAACGGCCTCGGTGCTGGCGTTTCTGATGGTGGTGCCGACGCAGGAACGTATTCCGGACTTCTCCTGGCTGCTGCTGGCCAGTGCAGTGGGCCTGGGGGCCATGAGCGCCGTGATCCAGGTTGCCATGAACTGGGCACAGAAATCCGTATCGCCCACCCGGGCCACCTTGATCTACGCGGGCGAGCCTGTGTGGGCAGGCCTGGTCGGGCGCATGGCGGGGGAGCGCCTGCCCGGTGTGGCCCTGTTGGGCGGGCTGTTGATCGTGATCGCGGTGGTGGTCAGCGAGCTCAAGGTACGCCGCACGCAGCCACAGAATGAACGCGAACCCCAAGCCGACCTCTAACGCTGCGGCTATGCTTTGTAAAAAACTGTTATAAAAAAACAGCTTGTCACAGCGTATTTGTAGGATTCTGCGACAGCTTGCGGGTTGGTGATCGACCCCTCCGGCACGTATGATCCTTGGCAAACCTCTCAGAATAGAACTCTATGTCATTGATAGTGCTATTGCTTCTGCCGTTCGTGGGCAGTTTGCTGGCAGCCGCGCTGCCGCACAACGCACGGAACGCCGAGTCCATTCTTGCTGGGCTCGTGGCCTTGGTCGGTACCGTCCAGGTAGCACTGCTTTACCCTCAGATCGCCCACGGGGGCGTCATTCGCGAAGAGTTCTTGTGGCTGCCAAGCCTGGGGCTGAACCTGGTATTGCGCATGGACGGCTTTGCCTGGCTGTTCTCGCTGCTGGTACTGGGCATCGGCACCCTGGTGTCGCTGTACGCCCGTTACTACATGTCTCCGCAAGACCCGGTTCCACGCTTTTTCGCGTTTTTCCTGGCCTTCATGGGGGCCATGCTCGGCCTGGTCATCTCGGGCAACCTCATACAGCTGGTGTTCTTCTGGGAACTGACCAGCCTGTTCTCGTTCCTGCTCATTGGCTACTGGCACCACCGCGCTGACGCGCGTCGCGGCGCCTACATGGCCTTGATGGTCACCGGTGCAGGGGGCCTATGCCTGCTGGTGGGGGCGCTACTGCTCGGCCATGTGGCAGGCAGCTATGACCTGGACAAGGTCCTGGCTGCAGGTGACACCATCCGCCAGCACGCACTGTACCCCGTGCTGCTGCCACTGATCCTCATCGGCGCACTCAGCAAGAGCGCGCAGTTCCCCTTCCAGTTCTGGCTGCCCCACGCCATGGCGGCCCCCACACCGGTCTCGGCCTATCTGCACTCGGCGACCATGGTCAAGGCCGGGGTCTTCTTGCTGGCGAGGCTGTGGCCAGTATTGTCCGGCAGCGAAGAATGGTTCTGGATCGTCGGCGGTGCCGGCGCCTTGACGTTGTTGCTCGGCGCCTTCGCCGCCATGTTCCAGAACGACCTCAAGGGCCTGCTGGCCTACTCCACCATCAGCCATCTTGGCCTGATCACCCTGCTGCTTGGGTTGAACAGTCCGCTGGCCGCGGTGGCTGCCGTGTTCCACATCCTCAACCACGCCACCTTCAAGGCGTCGCTGTTCATGGCCGCAGGCATCATCGACCATGAAAGCGGCACCCGTGACATACGCCGTCTCAGTGGGTTGATTCGCCTGGTGCCCTACACTGCCACACTGGCCATGGTCGCCAGCGCATCGATGGCCGGGGTACCGCTGATGAACGGTTTCCTGTCCAAAGAGATGTTCTTTGCCGAAACCGTATTCATCACCTCCAGTGCCTGGATCGAAGCCTTGCTGCCGGTCATCGCCACCCTGGCAGGCACCTTCAGCGTGGCATACGCCCTGCGTTTCACCGTGGACGTGTTCTTCGGCCCCACGGCGCAAGACCTGCCGCATACCCCGCACGAGCCACCACGCTGGATGCGTGCGCCGGTCGAGTTGTTGGTCCTGACCTGCCTGGTGGTGGGCATCTTCCCGGCCCAGTCGGTTGGCCCACTGCTGGCGGCCGCAGCCCTGCCCGTGGTCGGCGGCACGCTGCCTGAATACAGCCTGGCGATCTGGCACGGCTGGAATGCCCCGTTGATCATGAGCCTGGTGGCCATGAGCGGCGGCGTAGTGCTGTACCTGATGCTTCGCAAGCAGATGCGCCGCGGGCGCTTCACGTACCCGCCGGTGATCGAACGCTTCAACGGCAAGCGCCTGTTCGAGCATGGGCAGATACAGCTGATGCTACTGGCCCGACACGTGGAGCGCCTGCTCACCAGTCGCCGCCTCCAGGCGCAGCTGTTCATGATCGTGGTGGCAGCGTTCCTCGCCGGCCTTACGCCCATGGTCTACAGTGGCCTCACATGGGGCGACCGGCCGAAGATTCCAGGCTCCGGCGTGTTCGTCGCACTCTGGCTCATCGCGATTGCCTGCGCGATTGGCGCCGCCTACCAGGCCAAGTACCACCGCCTGGCCGCACTGATCATGGTCAGCGTCTGCGGCCTGATGACCTGCATCACCTTCGTCTGGTTCTCCGCACCTGATCTGGCGTTGACCCAGCTGGTGGTGGAAGTGGTGACCACGGTGTTGATCCTGCTGGGCCTGCGCTGGCTGCCAAGGCGTATAGAAGGTGTATCACCACTGCCAGGCAAATTTGACAGGGCCCGCGCCCGACGCCTGCGCGACCTGCTGCTGGCGGTGCTGGTGGGCGGCGGCATGGCAGTGCTGTCCTATGCCATGCTCACGCGGCCAACGCCCAACGACATTTCCTCGTTCTACCTTAGCCGCGCACTGCCCCAGGGTGGTGGGACCAACGTGGTCAATGTGATGCTGGTGGACTTCCGCGGCTTCGACACCCTCGGCGAAATCACCGTGCTGGTCGCCGTGGCGCTTACCGTATTCGCCTTGCTGCGGCGCTTCCGCCCACCCAAGGAGAGCATGCAACTGCCCACACAACAGCGCCAGCTGGCGCCTGATGTGGTGACCGACCTGGTCAACCCACGCCACGCCACAGACACCGCCATGGGCTTCATGATGGTGCCGGCCGTGCTGGTACGCTTGCTGCTGCCCATCGCCCTGCTGGTCTCGATGTACCTGTTCATGCGGGGTCACAACCAGCCTGGCGGTGGCTTCGTGGCAGGTTTGGTCATGTCGGTGGCGTTCATCCTGCAGTACATGGTTGCCGGCACCCAATGGGTCGAGGCGCAGATGAGCCTGCGCCCACTGCGCTGGATGGGTATGGGCCTGCTGTGCGCGACCCTTACCGGTGCCGGGGCCATGCTGCTCGGCTACCCGTTCCTCACCACGCACACTGCCCACCTGCACCTGCCGGTACTGGGTGATGTGCACGTGGCCAGCGCACTGTTCTTCGATGTCGGCGTGTACACGGTAGTGGTCGGGTCGACCCTGTTGATCCTTACCGCACTGGCCCACCAGTCAGTGCGCGCCTACCGCCCGGCCAACCCGGCCAAGAACCGACAGACAGGAGCCGCCTGATGGAAGAAGTTATTGCAGTCGCCATCGGCGTGCTGGCCGCATCCGGGGTGTGGCTGATTCTGCGCCCCCGTACCTACCAGGTGATCATGGGCCTGTGCCTGTTGTCGTACGGGGTCAACCTGTTCATCTTCAGCATGGGGAGCCTGTTCATCGGCAAAGAGCCGATCATCAAGGACGGTGTAACGCAAGACTTGCTGCACTACACCGACCCGTTGCCCCAGGCGCTGGTGCTCACCGCGATCGTCATCAGCTTCGCCATGACCGCGTTGTTCCTGGTGGTGTTGCTGGCCTCCCGCGGGCTGACGGGCACCGACCATGTCGATGGCCGGGAGCGTGAGGAATGAGTGGCATGAGTCAGCTGATCGTCGCCCCTATCCTGCTGCCCCTGATCACCGCAGCTATCATGCTGTTGCTTGGCGAAAAGCACCGGCAAATCAAGGCCCGCCTGAATTTGCTCTCGACCTTCGCAGGCCTGTGTGTGGCTGTCAGCCTGCTGCTATGGGTGCGCACTCAGGGCCAGGCAGAATCGATCGGCGTGTACCTGCCGGGTAACTGGCCAGCACCGTTCGGGATCGTACTGGTACTCGATCACCTTTCTGCGCTGATGCTGACGCTGACCGGCATCATCGGTTTCTGCGCCCTGCTGTTCGCCCGAGCCCGCTGGGATGGGGCCGGCGCCAGCTTCCATGCATTGTTCCAGATCCAGTTGATGGGCCTGTACGGCGCCTTTCTTACCGCCGACCTGTTCAACCTGTTCGTGTTCTTCGAAGTATTGCTGGCTGCCTCGTACGGGCTATTGCTACACGGCTCTGGCCGGGCACGGGTACGGGCGGGGCTGCACTATATCGCTGTAAACCTGTTCGCTTCGTCATTGTTCCTAATTGGCGCGGCGATGTTGTACGGCGTTACCGGCACCCTGAACATGGCAGACCTGGCCCTCAAGATTCCACTGGTGCCCGAGGCCGACCGCGGCCTGCTGCACGCAGGTGCGGCCATCCTCGCCATGGCGTTTCTGGTCAAGGCCGGTATATGGCCGCTGAACTTCTGGCTGGTACCTGCCTACGCATCGGCCAGCGCCCCGGTGGCAGCGCTGTTCGCCATCATGACCAAAGTCGGCTTGTACGCCGTGCTGCGCCTGTGGACCTTGCTGTTCTCCGGCCAGGCCGGAGCCTCGGCCTATTTTGGCGGGGAATGGCTGGTGTATGGTGGCCTGGCAACGTTGGCAGTGGCGGCGGTGTCGATCCTGGCAGCCCAGCGCCTGGAACGCATGGCAGCGCTCAGCATCCTGGTTTCAGCGGGTACCCTGCTTGGCGCTGTCGGCTTTGCCCAACTCGCCCTGACCGGTGCTGCCCTGTTCTACCTGGTCAACTCCACCCTGGCCATGTGTGCGCTGTTCTTGCTGGCCGAACTGGTCGAACGCTCGCGCTCGGCCAATGAATTGCCGCTGGACGAAGAAGAAGACGCCATGCCGTCGCCGCTGGAGTCGCTTCACCCCCCAAAAGGCATCAACCTCGATGACCAGCAAAAAGCGGTGATCGGCCAGATCATCCCCTGGACCATGGCGTTCCTCGGCCTCAGCTTCATCGCCTGCGCCCTGCTGATTATCGGCATGCCGCCGCTCTCAGGCTTTGTGGCCAAGGTGAACCTGATCAGCGCACTGTTCAACCCTAACGGCCTGGGTATGCCGGCCGAGCAGCCGCTAGGCGCGGCCGGGTGGGGCCTGGTGGCGCTGCTGGTGTTGTCGGGCATGGCTTCGCTGATTGCCTTTGGTCGCGTGGGTATCCAGCGTTTCTGGAAGCCAGACGAGCGCCCTTCACCGGTACTGCGCCGCTTCGAATGCCTGGCGGTCGTGCTGCTGCTGGCCTTGTGCATGGCACTCAGTTTCAAGGCCGAGCCATTGCTGCGCTATACCCAGGACACGGCTGCGAGCCTGCAGGCGCCGGATGCCTACATCGACGCGGTGATGGCGGCGCGGCCAATACCTGGCCCGACTTCGTTCGACGTGCAGGCAGAGGTGCAACCATGAGCCGCCTGTTCCCCGCGCCTCTGCTCTCCCTGTCCTTGTTCGGCTTGTGGCTGCTGCTGAACCTTTCGGTGAGTGCCGGCAACCTGCTGCTGGCAGCCGCACTGGGTATCCTCGCACCGCTGCTGATGGCACCCCTGCGCCCGCAGCACGCCCACGTGCGCCGCCCATGGGTGATCGTGAAACTGATCGGTCGCGTAGGCCTGGATGTAATCCTGTCCAACCTGCACGTGGCACGGGGCGTACTGCGTGCCGGCAAACGCCCGCCCCGTTCGGCCTTTGTTCACATACCGCTGGCCTTGCGTGAACCCCACGGCCTGGCGGCGCTGTCGATGATCACCACCGTGGTACCCGGCACTGTCTGGTCTGAACTGGCGCTGGACCGCAGCGTGCTGTTGCTCCATGTGTTCGATCTGGAGGACGAGGCGGCTTTCATCAAGCACTTCAAGGACACCTACGAACGCCCGCTGATGGAGATCTTCCAATGACCGGCCTGCTCGCCAATGCTGTTCTAGCCAGCCTGTTCATCTTCGCACTGGCCATGGGGCTCACGCTGGTACGGCTATTCCGCGGCCCATCGGCCCAGGACAGGGTGCTGGCGCTGGACTACCTGTACATCCTGGCCATGCTGACCATGCTGGTGCTGGGTATCCGCTATGCCAGTGACACCTATTTCGAAGGCGCGCTGCTGATTGCACTCTTCGGTTTCGTCGGGTCGTTTGCCCTGGCCAAATTCCTGCTGCGCGGTGAGGTGATCGAATGACCGAATCTCTGACATTGCCCTTCTGGCTCGAGCTGGTCACAGCCCTGCTGCTGCTGACCGGCAGCCTGTTCGCCCTGGTCGGCGCAATAGGGCTGGTGCGCTTGAAAGACTACTTCCAGCGCATGCACCCCCCGGCACTGGCCTCGACCATCGGCGCCTGGTGCGTGGCGCTCGCGTCGATCATCTACTTCTCCTGGCTCAAGGAAGCTGCCGTACTGCACGCTTGGCTGATCCCGATTCTGCTGTCCATTACAGTGCCGGTCACCACGCTGTTGCTGGCGCGCGCCGGGCTATTTCGCAAGCGCCAGGCCAAAGAGCCGGTACCCGAAGAAGTCAGCAGCGGCCTGGACAGCGGCAACTGAGCGTGGCTGCCGTCACGCTTGGCTAAGGCGCTGCAATTCGCGCCTGACCATGGCGGCATAGGGCGGCGGCCCCAGCTGATAAAGCTCGGCCGCTACCCAACTCAACCAGCGTGCTTGCAGCTCACAACGCCGGGCCAGCAACCGCTCAGCCTCGGCCACCGCCCGCGCATGCTGCTGGCGATGGAACGCTGCACGGCTGCCAGTGCCATCCCCGGTCACTCACTGGCCTTGAAAGTAGTGAGTTCACCTTTACGCCATTTGGCAACCTTGCCCGTCACTGCCTTGAGCAGCTTGCCAAGGCCTTCCTGAACCTGCTGCTGGGCTGCGAACACCAGCATGACACCCTGGCCCTCACGGAACACGATGCCCTCGCCTTCGGGCACTGACACGAATGCGTAATCGCCTACCCCGTACACATTCAACTTGATATCGCGAAAGCGTATTTCCAACTTGCCGCCCTCGCGGCTCGGTAGCACGGCAGCACGAAAGTGGTCGCCGACTTTCAGCTCCAATCGCTGTTTGTCATCCACCACCAACGCGCTTTCGGTATCGATTTCGGCCATGTAAAGGCCATCAGGGTTCTGTTCGGTAACGTAGACAAAACGGCCCTGAAACAAATGAGCCAACTTGCCGCGCAGGTCGCCCAGGGCGAACAACGCATGCGTATCAAGAGTACTGACTGCCAATGAAGTAATCCTCAACCGGTTACTACCCGCGCCCGTCAACGCTCGACGAGGCACGGCCGTTTCTAATCGATAGGCTAAAAGACTAATAAAACACGCTGTGAAATGTCTGCCCCCGCTGGCGCTGCAGCGTGCAGGAATTTTTACTGTGGCTTGCCGGCTTCGCCGTCGTTAAAAGACTTGGGGCATGCTCCCACGGCGATGAGCGTTTAGTCTGACACTCACTGCCTGTAAAAATGCGGTTCAGGAATGGGCCTGCGCGATACGAGCCCTGACATCCACTTGCGCACTGCTGGCGGGGGAATATGCCCGAAAACGGTGAAACCCGTCGAGAGCCAATCCCTATTTAGCAGGCCGCAGGGACTTTGCGCAACTGCCACTGCTGTGCCCGGCGTATGTAGCCGATCAACCCGCCAGAAAAGCAAAAAGCCCCAGGGATCGCTCCGTGGGGCTGTGCATCGCGTGCGGATCAGACCTGGCGCTGGTGGCGGTCCAGCTGCTCGTGGCGCTCCTGGGCTTCGATGCAGTACTTGGTGGTCGGGCTGATAAGCAGACGCTTCAGGCCGATGGGTTCACCGCTGTCGTCGCACCAGCCGAAGCTCTCGTCAGTGATGCGGTCCAACGCCATCTCCAACTGTGGCAGCAGGCGCTGATCACGGTCGATGGCGTTCACCAGCCAGCTGCGCTCTTCTTCAACCGACGCCACATCGGCAGGGTCCGACGGGGTGTCCAGGCCTTCGATGGTGGCGCGGCTCAGCTCGATGCGTTCATGGGTTTCGACTTTCATCGCTTGCAGCAGCTGTGTGAAGAAGGCCAGCTGATCAGCGTTCATGTAGTCATCGGCCGACATGGCCAGCAACTGTTCCTTGGTCATCGAATTCTCTATGAAAATATGTGCATTTGGGCGATTCGGTTGCCGCCGACGCCCAGGCATCGGCAGCGAAATTCTTCAAGCGCCAATCGGCACTCTTTTACAGGGGGCGGAAGTCTAAGGCGCCACGTCGCCTGGAGCAACAGCAATCGCGGGCGAATTTGCGTGAAGGGGGCAGATTCCGCTGGTCGGTGCGCACAAAGCAGGCCGCCACCGGCAAGTGCCCTTGCAGGTGGCGGCAGCATCCAGCAACTCAAGCAGGCACGCGGCAGGGCTCAACGGTCCTTGAACTGCGCCTCGCGCTTGGCGATAAAGGCCGACATGCCTTCTTTCTGGTCTTCAGTGGCGAAGGCTGCGTGGAACACCCGGCGCTCGAAGCGCACCCCCTCGCTCAGCGTCACCTCGAAGGCGCGGTTCACGCTTTCCTTGACCATCATGCTCACCGGCACCGACTTGCTGGCGATGGTCGCTGCCACCTTGAGGGCTTCTTCCAGCAGTTCGGCCTGGGGCACCACACGCGCCACCAGCCCCGCCCGCTCCGCCTCTTCAGCCCCCATCAGGCGCCCGGTGAGGCACAGCTCCATGGCCTTGGCCTTGCCCACCGCACGCGTCAGGCGCTGGGTACCGCCCATGCCGGGCAATACACCGAGGTTGATTTCCGGTTGGCCGAACCGGGCGTTATCGCCCGCCAGGATGAAATCGCACATCATGGCCAGCTCGCAGCCGCCGCCCAAGGCAAAGCCAGACACCGCGGCAATGATCGGCTTGCGGCGGTTGGCGATGCGGTCGGCGTCGGCGAACAGGTCATCCACATAGATTTGCGGGTACTCAAGGCCGGCCATCTCCTTGATATCGGCGCCTGCGGCAAACGCCTTGGCAGAGCCTGTTAGCACGATGCAACCAATTGCCGGGTCGCGCTCCAGCTGGTCCAGGGCCTGATTGATCTCGCTGACGATCAGCGCGTTCAGTGCGTTCAGTGCCTGAGGGCGATTGAGTGTAATCAGCCCGACCTTGCCGTGGATGTCCAACAGGATGGTTTCGAATGCCATGCGGTCTGCTCCTTCAAAGATTGCGCGCAATGACCATGCGCTGAATATCGCTGGTGCCTTCGTAAATCTGGCAAACCCGTACGTCGCGGTAAATGCGCTCCAGCGGGAAGTCACTCAGATAGCCATAACCCCCCAATGTCTGCAAGGCATCCGAACAGACCTTTTCGGCCATTTCCGAGGCGAACAGCTTGGCCATCGACGCCTCCACCAACGCCGGGCGCCCGGCGTCACGCAGCGCAGCGGCGTGCAGCACCATCTGCCGGGCGACGGCAATTCGGGTAGCCATGTCTGCCAGCCTGAAGGCGACGGCCTGGTGCTCTACCAACGCCTTGCCAAAGCTCTGCCGCTCGCGCGCATAGTCGCGGGCCACCTCGAACGCAGCCCGGGCCATGCCCACGGCCTGGGCCGCGATACCGATACGCCCGCCTTCGAGGTTGGCCAACGCGATGCGGTAGCCCTCGCCCTCTTCACCCAGCCGGTTGGCCACGGGTACGCACACATGGTCGAACACGATCTGGCACGTGTCGGAGGCGTGCTGGCCCAGTTTGTCTTCAACCCGCGCTACCTGATAACCCTGCGAGTCGGTGGGGACGATGAAGGCACTGATACCGCGCTTGCCAGCGCTGGGGTCGGTGACGGCGAACACGATCACCACGCCGGCATTCTGCCCGGAGGTGATGAACTGCTTGCTGCCGGTCAGCACGTAGTGGTCGCCTTCACGCCGCGCACGCGCCTTCAGGCTGCTGGCATCAGAGCCTGCCTGGGGTTCGGTGAGAGCGAACGCCCCCAACATCTCGCCTGTGGCCAACGGCGTCAGAAACTGTGCCTTCTGTTGGTCGCTGCCAAAACGCAGAATGGGCACACACCCTACCGAGTTATGGACGCTCATGATGGTCGAGCAGGCACCATCACCGGCGGCGATCTCCTCCAGGGCCATGGCATAGGCCACGTAACCCGTGTCACTGCCGCCCCACTGCTCGGGCACCAACATGCCGAACAGGCCAAGCCCGGCCATTTCCTCGATGGCCTCCTTGGGAAACCGGTGAGCCTTGTCCCATTGCTCGGCAAAGGGCTTGAGCCGCTCCTGGGCGAAACTGCGCACCGCATCGGCGATCTGTTGTTGCTCGTCGTTAACCAGCATGCTTCACCTCAGTACAGGCATTCGATAGCCATGGCCGTAGCCTCGCCACCGCCAATGCAGATGGCCGCTACACCACGGCGCAGGTTGTTCTGACGCAGCGCGTGCAGCAGCGTGACCAGAATGCGCGCGCCGGAAGCACCAATCGGGTGGCCCAGCGCACAGGCACCGCCATGGATGTTGACCTTCTCATGGGGCAGGTCCAGGTGTTTCATGGCCGCCAGGGTCACCACAGCGAAGGCTTCGTTGATCTCGAACAGGTCGACGTCGCTCAGGCTCCAGCCGGTGCGCTTCATCAGCTTGTCCATGGCACCGATAGGCGCAGTGGGGAACAGTGCAGGGGCATCAGCGAACGCGGCATGCCCATGGATCACCGCCAGCGGTTGCAACCCGCGCTGGTCGGCCTGGGAGCGACGCATCAGCACCAATGCTGCGGCGCCATCGGAAATGGAACTGGCGTTGGCTGCGGTCACTGTCCCGCCTTCGCGGAAAGCTGGTTTGAGCTGGGCGATCTTGTCCAGGCGCGCCTTGGGTGGCTGCTCGTCATCCTTGATGACCCGCTGCTGCTTGCCCTCGATCACATCCACCGGCACGATCTCCGCAGCGAAGCGGCCGGCCGTAATGGCCTGCTGGGCACGGGTGAGCGACGCCAGGGCGAACTGGTCCTGGGCCTCGCGGCTGAAGCCATTGGCCTGCGCGCAGTCCTCGGCGAAGGTGCCCATCAGCCGGCCCTTGTCGTAGGCGTCTTCCAGGCCGTCCATGAACATGTGGTCGATGATTTTGCCGTGGCCCATGCGGTAGCCCGCACGGGCCTTGTCCAGCAGGTAGGGGGCGTTGCTCATGCTCTCCATGCCGCCGGCCACCACCACATCGGCGGTGCCGGCCAGCAGCAGGTCATGGCCCATGATGGCCGCCTGCATGCCCGAGCCGCACATCTTGTTCAAGGTGGTGCAGGTGGTGTGCTTGCCCAGCCCTGCGCCCAACGCCGCCTGGCGTGCCGGCGCCTGGCCCTGGCCGGCCGGCAGCACGCAACCGAACAGCACCTGGTCGACACTGGCTGCATCCAGGCCGGCGCGCTCGACAGCCCCACGAATGGCTACGCTGCCAAGCTGCGCTGCAGTCAGGCTCTTGAAGTCGCCCTGCAGCCCGCCCATGGGGGTGCGTGCAGCGCTGACGATTACCACCGGATCATTGCCCAGGTTCATGATGCTTCTCCTTACTTGGCCGCCATGCGCAGCGCACCGTCAAGGCGGATCACCTCGCCGTTGAGCATGCTGTTCTCGATGATATGCCGCGCCAGCGCGGCGTACTCCTGCGGGCGGCCGAGCCGTGGTGGGAACGGCACGCCGGCCGCCAGCGAAGCCCGCACTTCTTCGGTCATGCCAGCCATCATGGGGGTTTCGAAAATGCCCGGGGCTATGGTCATCACCCGGATGCCATGACGCGCCAGCTCGCGGGCAGCAGGCAGCGTCAGGCTGGCAATCGCCCCCTTCGACGCCGCGTAGGCCGCTTGGCCAATCTGCCCGTCATAGGCGGCTATGGAGGCCGTATTGATGATGACCCCGCGCTCGCCCCCCTCGTCGGCAACCCCTTCAGCCATGGCCTCGGCGGCGAGCCGCAGCATGTTGAAGCTGCCGACCAGGTTGACGTTGATGACCGCGGCAAAGCTGGCCAGGCGGTGCGGGCCCTGCTTGCCGAGCACCTTTTCTGCGCCAACGATGCCTGCGCAGTTGACCAGGCCGTGCAGGCTGCCAAACGCACTGAGGGCAGCCGCCACGGCGGCCTTGGCGGCCGCTTCGTCGCTGATGTCTACCACGCTGAACCTGGCCCTCTCGCCCAACGCCTGGGCTTTGGCCTCGACCGCCTCCGCGTTGAGGTCCACCAGCATCACCGAGGCACCGGCCTCGATCAGCATCTGCGCAGTGGCAGCCCCCAGGCCGGAGGCTGCGCCGGTGACGATGAAATGTTTGTTGGCTATCTGCATGTCGGGTTTCCTTTCAGGCGCCGGCGTTATTGGCTTGTTGCGCTTGTTGTCTGGCCACTTCCTGGTTACGCAGGATGAAGCGTTGCAGCTTGCCGCTCGGGGTCTTGGGCAGCTCGCTGACGAATTCGATTTCTCTTGGGTAGGCGTGGGCGTAGAGCCGTTGGCGAACATGCTGGCGCAACTGCTCTTCCAATTCGTCACTCGCCGTGAAGCCATTGGCCAACACCACGAATGCCTTGATCAGCTCGGTACGCTCTGGGTCCGGCTTGCCAACCACTGCCGCCTCCACCACCGCCGCATGCTCGATCAGCGCACTCTCCACGTCGAACGGCCCCACCCGGTAGCCCGATGTGGTGATCACATCATCGCTACGCCCGACAAAGCTGATGCTGCCGTCCGGGTTCAATTCGACGGTGTCGCCGCTGAGGTAGTACTTGCCGGCAAATGCCTTGGTCGGCAAGCCGTGATAACCCGCAAACCAGCACATCGGCGACTGCTCGCGGTCAACGGCCAGAATACCCGGCTGGCCCGGTGGCAACTCGCAACGCTGCTCGTCCAGCACCACGATGCGGTGCCCGGGCACGGCAAAACCCGCTGCGCCCAGGTGCACGGGATGGGCAAGGCCATGGTGGTTGCACAGCACCATCCCCAGTTCGGTTTGCCCGTAATGGTCATGGATGGTCACACCCAGTTCGTCGCCAAACCAGCGGATAACCTCGGGGTTCAGCGGCTCACCGGCACTGCTGACCACCCGCAGGCACCCCTTGACCGGTGCAGAAAACTGCTCGCCCGCAGCGATGAGCAGGCGGTAGGCCGTCGGCGAGCCGGCAAGGTTGGTGATACCCCGTGTGCGGATCACCCGTGCGCAGCTCTCCACGCTGAACGGCCCGTCATAGAAGGTGGTCGCGTACCCAAGCGACAACGGCCCGGTCACAGCGTAGTAAAGGCCATACGCCCAACCGGGGTCGGCCAGGTTCCAGAACCTGTCCTCGCCGCGCAGGTCGATGGCGTCACGCATGTAGCCCTGA
This sequence comes from Pseudomonas sp. S60, assembly GCF_016647865.1. NCBI lineage: Bacteria > Pseudomonadati > Pseudomonadota > Gammaproteobacteria > Pseudomonadales > Pseudomonadaceae > Pseudomonas > Pseudomonas sp. S60. The sequence goes on from NZ_JACVVH010000035.1 coordinate 18,610, forward strand.
AACGCAACGATTGCCCTCAGGGGGACCTGCAGCGGTTTGGCAGGCCCGGTGGTGCCGGAAGTGAACATCAGCAGAAACGGGTCATCGCCCGTCAGCATCACCGGGTCGCACCCTTGTGGCGTCTGCTCCAGGCACTGCTGGAAGTCCAGCTCACCGTTACGGGCATTGACCGTGATGATCAGCGGGCAAGCCTGCACATCGTCCAGCTTGAAGCGGTTATGGCTGTCGGTGACCACCACCCGGGTGTGCGACTGATGCAGGCGGTGCTCGATGGCCGTCGGCCCGAAAGCGGTGAACAGCGGCTGGTACACGGCGCCCAGGCGCCAAGTGGCCAAAATCGTCACCAGCAATTGCGGGGTACGCGGTAGGAGGCCCGCCACCCGGTCACCGGCTGCCACACCCTGCGCCTTCAGCACGCTGGCAAACCGAGCGGCAAGCGCCTGCAGTTGCTCGAAACTCAACTGTTCGGTATTGCCATCTCGGTCTTCCCAATGCAGGGCCAGCTTGCCACTGCCGACATGGCGATCGCAGCACTCCACGCAGGCATTGAGCGCGTCTAGGCTGCCGTGCAGCGCGGCGCTGGCAGTGTCGAAATAATTGAACGAACGGGCAGCCTCGGCGTAATCACGCATCGTCGGACTCCTGGCTTGTTTTTGTTGGAGTGGTCCGACGATGTTCGCGCCGACCAGGCGCTGGGGCAATGGCCAAAGCTGTCAATGTGGCTGACCGGTTTGGCCGCTGAAGGCCTCAGCCCAAGCCCCGCTCCCGGCCGAATAGCAACTGACGCGTCAGTTCTTCTACAAGCATCTGCCGATCCCCGGCATGCTCGATTTCCAGGTCGTCCCACTCCAATTGGTATTGATCAGCTGGCAGCTCGCCTTGTCGCGCAGCCAAGGCAGCGCGGCGCGCGGCCAGGCGTGCATCGAGGGACGCGAAGGCCTGGGGGTGTAGGGTTTGCATGCAACGCTCCCAAAACGCCCTTTGGGCCAGGCTGACAGCCAGCGCGTCGGGTGGCTGCGCCGACAGCACCTCCTGGCAGGCCTGGTCGAGCTGGGCCTGGGTCACGTTGGCGGCCTCCTCGTAGCGCATCGCTTGGGGCTGGCACGGCAGGTTCAGCCGCACCCGCAAACGGACGCGGTATTGCAGGCTGAGCGCGATCTGGTCGACCCATTCGCGAGCGGCCAACCGCTGCATGATATCGCGCCTGACCACCTGCTCCAGCCGTTCCAGGCGAAACAACTGCTGGCCGAGCATCAGCAGGTCATTGCTTCGATCCGGCAGCGTATAATGCTCGGCCGCCTCGGCCAGCACCCTCAGTTGCAGCTCACAGAAACGGTCAGCGACCGTGTTGGCACAGGTCAAAGGCAATTCGGCCAAGCTGAAGACACGCTGTCGCAATTGAGCGTTGCCATCAATCGCTTCAAGTACCGACCAGACTCGCTCGGCAAGGTAGAACGAGGCTTGCTGGTAGTCGCCAGTGTCCTGCAGGCGGCTGAGCACCCTGAGCAGGCCGCCACTGCGCGGCATTGCCATGATCCGGTCCCACAGCGCTTGCCGGCCGGGCGTCTGCTGCACATCGATGGCATCCAGCCACAGCCGACGGGTTGCGGTCGGCTCGACGGCCCGCCGGGCCTCAGGCAAGTGGAAGTGCTCAGCGATGGTGTCGAGTGCGAAGAGCTGCTGGATGTCCGCCATGCTCAAGCGGTTACGGTCTACCATCAGGCCGAGCCGTTGCACGTGGGGCATTGAAAGGATTGCCTGCGGCACCAGACCCAGCTGGTTGTCCCGCAAGTCTGCCCGTTCCAGGCCTGCACACAGCTCCAGCCCCGAAGGCCATTCACCCAGTTGGCAATGGCGCAGGTTCAGCTCAACCAGGTGTGTCAACTGGTTGTAACGCACATGGAAGGCCCCAAGCGGGTTGTAGCTCAAGTCCAGCGAGCGCAGGTGGGGCAGGCCATTCATTACATCCAGGGCATTGCGGTTCAGACGAATGCGGTTGTGCCCCAGACGCAACGTGCGTAGCTCTACAAGGTAAGCGAGGCCGACCGGTACCTGCAGCAGACGGTTGTTGGAGAGGGTCAGCTCACGCAGGCCACTGAATGCACGAAGAAAGTCTGTAGGCACCTGTGTGATGGGTACGTCGCGGACCACCAGCGCCCTGATCTGGGGAAAATCGATGTGCCCGGGCAGCTCCGGCAGGCTGGCCAGGTTCAGGTTGATCAGGCTCAGCCGCTGGCCCTGCCCGTCGCTGCCCCAGGGTTCCCCTTGCAGCCGCCATGCCCGGCGCAGCCGCGCCGCCACCTGCTGGCGCACAGCCTGGCGTCCAGGGTCGAACTCGAAGCTGGCCCATCGGCTCAGATGCCGCTCAAGGTCGGCGAAGTCTTCCTCCAGCTCGAGCAATGCGTCGTAGGCAGACCGCGGCCCGTCCACCAAGCGGGCCAGTTGCTCATCGATCTGCGCATCGTTCAACCCTGGGTACAGATTACGTAAACGATCGCGCAGCACGCGCTGAGGGCTTGGGTACCGAGGCAGGCGCCCGCTCAAGGGGTAGCCGACACGGCCATCGGGCATGCGCCGGCCAGGGTTGAACCAGCGGGCCTGGGGCGCCCAGCCGAGCACTCGGCTGATCGCGTCATGGCTGGGCGGAAGGTGCTTGAGCAATTGCTCGCGCAGCGCGGTGATCGGTTCAGCGCCCGCAAGCCCCAATGCCTCGGACTGCGCAGGGGTCAACACCCCCAGCAAGCACTCGAACAGGCTGCCCGACTCATGGACCAACGCGCCGTAGCCGGGCGCCACCTCTTCGCGCACCTGGAAAAGCCCATCCTTGTGCACTACTTTCAGCACGGAAGCGTTCTCCACCCGCGCGCCCAAAACAGCGATACGGCGCCCCGGATCACTCATACTCCAGAGTTCCAGGTACCGGGGCGGCCACCCTTCGAGCTGGCGCAACAGCGCGAACGCAAGCTCACCGGTTTCATCGCTATAGGCGTGGTCCAGATACAGGCCACAAACCGCACGGCTCAGCCGGGCGACCCGCATCAGCGCTGCGCCCTGCTGCAGGCTACGCAGCGGCAACTTGCCTTCAGCCAACGCAAGCTGTCGCTCAACGGCGCCCATTTCATGGGCCAACGTTTGGGCATAGGTGACAGGCAGCCCTGGCAAGTCACGCGCCATTACCGCCAGCAGGGGGTCGTCGTCGGCTTCCTGGCGGCACAGATGCTCGAACAGGCGCCTGCGTAGCCGAGGGGCCGCAGCCAGCAGCTCGTCACGCGCCCCGGCCTCCAGCGATATGCCACACGCGTCAAGGCACCATTGCAGAACCTGGGCATCATCACGGGGTATCGAGCCTGCCTGCAAGCCGGCAAAGAACTTGCCGATTCGCCTGTCTGCGCTGAACCGCAGCAGGGTATCGTGCAGGTTGGCCGGTGTATCCCGGCACTCCACCTGCAGCCCACGCAGCTCATCCATGTCGACACCTGCGGCAAGCAGCACGCGAGATGCTTCTGTTTCGTCCAGCGGGGTGTGCAAGGGCCACACGCTGTTCAGCAACGCCTGGGGGTGCTGTTGCTCAAGCGGTCGTGCATCAGTCAATCGCCAACTGCGGCTGCCAAATGCCTCGATACGCGGCCCATAGCCGCCTGGGCGCCGAGGGTGACAAATACGCCAAGGGCCATCGCCTTGCGGGCGGTGCACGGGATAGTAGTGTTGGCCGACCCGAAGCAATCTATGGCCCTGATCGCGATGCAGCCCATCCGCAGACAGTTGAGGGTACTCGGGCGTCAACGCATAAGGCTTCAGGTCATTGGCCCACAGCCGCTTGCGGCCGTCACCGAGCACAACCGGTTCCAACCCTTCGACAAATTCACTGGCGGCAAAACCGCGGGCCGTCAGGTTGACGCCTGCTGCAACCGCAGCCGTCACCGCCAAGGTTTCCGCTACGCCCAACATGTGTTCCAGCGCCTCATGCTGGTGCCCGTGGTACCAGTCGGCTGCGCCCTCGAAAACCTCAGCAAGCGTCTGAACCACCAGTTGCCCCAGCAACATGGCCCCGACCAGCGGGATGAACAAGCCTGCGAGGTTGGCCAGGCCCAGGCCGACAGACAACCATTGCTCACGCAGCGTTGCCGATGCCTGTTGATCCACCAGCGCGGTGGGCACCAGTAATAGCCGGGCATCGTCCTTGACCCGTTGTACCTGCTGCGTGACCAGCATGCTGAAAATGTCCCCGACCTGGGGCACGCCCTCCAGCGCCAGGTCTGGCACGGGGTCAGCCAGCCGCTTACCCAGCAACTGCAAAAATGCGGCGCGGTCCTGCACTGCCACCAACTGGCTGAGGTAGCTGCGGTACCCCGGCTCGCGCAAGGCATCGGCCAACACGGCGTTCATCCGTGCGGCAGAGGTGAAGTAACGCAAGGCCTGCGTGGGATCGCTGGGCAGGTACAAGACCAGACCCTGGTCGTTACCGCGTGCGTCGCGCAGCTGGATCAGCAAGGCATCGGCCAAGGTATGCCCCAGCACACTGAACAGGCCTGGATACCCATGAAGGTCCTGGCTCCCTGCATCACTGCTGGCGATGCGCGCCAGTGCCAATTGCTGAGGCGCGGCAAGGTCACCGCGCAGTGCGGCAATTTCGGTCGCCAGGCTCAGTGCTGTGCGTTTGTCCTGGGCCAATGCCTCACAGGTCTGCTCGGTAAACACCTGCGTCAGCAGCCGTTGATAACGCTCACCAGCATCCAGCCCGCGGCAGGCCAGGACCAAGGCGTCGGTGTCCCCGGAAAGCGGGGTGCTCTCGCCTTCCATCACCAAGCCACTGCCCTGATAGAAACTGGCCTTGTCTTCGAAATTCTGCATCAGCCGCAATACCGCAGGTTCTCGCCACTCGATGACGGCTTGCACCGGCAGGGCGACACCCGGTGGCACCGAGAACCTGCGACGAATTTCGAGCCACTGCAGCTTTTCCAGGCCCGGGCTGCCAGGCAGGCCCTCGACCAGGCGTTGCATGTGCAGCTGGGCAAAGCTGTGCAATGGCACCAGGCGTCGCGTGGCGGAACGTACCTGCGCCTGGCTGGCGTGATGCGCCTTGAAACGGTCGCGCAGGCGATTGATCTGGGCGGGGGACGCCCGCTTCAACCACTGGGGCAGCCGGGCGCCGATGAAGTCATGGGTGGCACGCGCCATCTTGGCGTCGCGCTGTGCAGTGGATGTTGCGGGCGTTGCGCTGTCAGTCATTGGGGTTGGTCCAGAGAGAGGGCTAACCGCTCGACTCTGTCGCCCTCACCTACTGACCGGCAGCAGGAAACACCCCCTCACTCACCCCTTCATTGCCCAACACCAGGCTGCGATAGTGCCCTGGGTTGCAACCGAACCACTTGCGGAAGGCCTTGTAGAACGAGCTGGCATCCGCGAAGCCCAGCCGTGCTGCAATTTCGAACATGTCCAACTGCCCTTCAGCCAGCCAGGCGATCGCCAGTTGCCGCCGTACGCTGTCCTTCAGCCCCTGGTAGCTGTGGCCCTCGTCCGCCAACCGGCGACGTAGCGTGGAGGCAGACAGGCACAGCTGCCGCGCCAGCTCATCGGCATCTGGCCATGAAGACGGGTGCTTGGCCAGCAAGCCCTGGCGGACCCGTTGAGCCAGGCTGGCAGGGTCCCGGTATTTGACCAGAATGTTGCCAGGGGCCTGCGCAAGAAACCGCTGCAGCTCGCTTTCGCTTCGCCGTATGGGCCCGGCCAGACAGTCTGCGGCAATGATCATGCGGGTTCGCGGGCGCCCGAACTGCAGGTTTTCAGAAAACATGACCCGGTAATCGTCGCAGAACGGGGGCTCGGCACAGCGCAGTTCAATGGCCAGAATAGGGATGCGTCGCCCCGCCAACCAGCAAGCCACACCGTGCACGATCATCCAGAAGGTAAAGTAGGTGAAGGCCCGGCGCGGCTCATCACGGGGCTCGTTGATGACGATTTCGGCCAGGCTGTGCTGGCGAACCAGGCTTGGCTGCAGGTCCTCAAGCATCAGCGTGAGAAAGGCCAGGGCTGTGTCCAGCCCTGCCTCGACGGTGGGCTGGGCCATACTCGCCCGGCATAAAAACGCCAGGCTGCCGCTGCGCAGGCCGCGCGGGTCCATCGCAAAGAACTCGTCATTGCAGCGTCGTGCCAACAGACGCCACAGGCGCGCATAGGCCGTCGACGGCACCCGTGCGTTCGCTTCATGCAGCAACTGCGGGTCAATCCCGGCTTTGGCCAACAGCTCCGCAACCGGGCAACCTTGCGGGCAGGCCTGCAGCAGCGCCTCACGCACCAGGTGCATGGAAATGGTGTCCTTGTTACTCATCGCCGGCCCAGATTGCTCGATGCCAGCCATCTTAAAGCTACGAAGAAAAAACACCACCCTGGCGCTTGAACGGGCGAACCGGCAGTAGGCTGCAACAGGCTCGCCAACTACATCGCGCACATCACATCAGCCAAGCGGTGCCTCGGCCTGCCTGGCCATGGCCTGGCGGGTAAGCTCCAGCATCTTGGCTTTGACGGCACTGTCGCAGGCCTTGGCAATGGCTTTGGCGCGGCGGTCGTACACGGCATCAATCATGCTTTGCCGGTCGGCGTACAAGCGTTCCATCTGCTCGGCGAAGGGCTCGCGGATTGCTTCGAACACAGCGCCATGGCGCGCCTGCAGGTGATCGCTCCAGAAGCCTCGCTCGCTGATGTCCTTCACCAACTGCTCACCGGCTTCGGCCTTGCGCACGTGGGCTTCGGCAGCATCGAGATCCTGCTGGCTAACACCCGCACTGGATTCGAACTCCATGGTCCGCGCCTGCCCCGGCAAGTCCAGCTTGCTGGCCAACCCTACCCGGTAGGCCAGGCTGACCTCGATCTGGTCCACATTCTCCCCCCCGGTTTCGCGCCGGCTCATGTCCTGCCGTGCATACGCTTCAACCTGGTCGAGCCGGAAAAAACGCCGGGCAAGGCTCAGCAACTCTCCCTCGGCATCACCGCCAGCGGCCCCTTCTACTGCCGCGCTCAGCAACCTTACCTCCAGCAGCCCAAAGCTGGAAATCACGCTGTCCACGCACGTCCGTGGCTCGCTGGCCAGGGCAAACATCTGCTCACGCAGGCCGGTGTGCTGCTCGATCGTGTCAAACATCGCCCACAGCCGCCCTTCGAGGTCCCCACGTGCCAGGCGGAAGTCGCTGGTGTCTGTCAGTTCACCCACCAACGTGAAGAAGTCACCACTGCCGGGTTCTGCCAGCAGGCGGTTCCACTGGGCAGTGCGCAGGGCCCGGGCTTCGGCGTCAAGGTGCTCCATCCATCGGCTGATATGAAACGCATCGCCCTCGCTGCTGAGTTCGCTGTCCGATGTGTGGCTCGCATCGACCCACAGGTCTCGGTAGATGTCCGGCAAGGGGTTGCCAACCAGGGCGATGCGTTGCCGCCACTGGGCGCGCTGAGCGCTCAGCGTAGCGGGCAGCTCGCTGATGTGGTTGTCACGCAGGTCGACGTATTCGAGCGAAACGGCACGCTCCAGGTGGGCCGGCACCTGCGTCAGGCCCACGCCCCGCAGCCCCAGCTGGCGCAGACGCGGCAAGCGGTCAAGCGCCAGGCCGAAGTTGCCCAGCCTGTTCTCGCTCAGATCGAGCACGCTGAGCCTGGACATGCCTGCCAGCGTATCGAAACTTGCAGCATCCAGCCGTAAAACGTTGCGCGACAAGGTCAGTTCCTGCAAGTGCAGCAACCGGCTGAGCGTCTGGGGCAAGCTGGTCAGGGCGTTGTTGTCCAGGTTCAGGGCGCGGACGCTGCGAAACGGCTGCAAAAACCCGGCAGGGACCTCGCTGAGCTGCATGTTCGCCAAGGCAAGCTCACTGACATGGGTGAACCCGCCTTGCCCGCTCAGGTCTGGCAAATCCCCGGCGCCTAGCCCGGAAAGCACCAGGACCATCCCCGGGTCGCCATTGGGCTGGCGCCTGCCTGCCAGGCCCTGAAAGCGCCAGCACCGGCGCAGCTCATCAGCAACCATGCGCCGCTGTGGGCGGCGGGCCGCACCCGCTGTGTCGACCGTCCACCGATCCAGCGCCTGGTCGAGTTGTAGGTATTCACGCTCCAGGTCCAGCAGCACCGTGAAGGGCGAGCCTGGCTGCTCATCAAGCACATTCAGAAACAGCTCCAGCTGCCGCTCGCTGAAGCCTGGGTAAAGGCTGCGCACACGGTCCTGCAGAGTGCGCTCGGCGAGGTGGTTGCCCGTGCCCCGGCCACTTAGCAGGTACCCGAAGCGCCGGTCGGGCAGGCGGTCGGGGGAGCGGAAGGTGGGCTTGATCGCCTCGATACCCAGCAGACGACGCAATGCCGCACGGTCCGCCGGCAGGCGCTGCTGCAGGCTGTCACGCAGCGCAGCCACACCGCCCTCGCCCGCCCAGCCCAGGCGTGTCTTGTCCGCTGCAGGCAGGCAGTCCAAAAGCGTCTCGAGCAAGCCCACACCGCCGGACTGGCCAAGGTCCAGTGGCTGGCCGTTCTCATGCACCGTCATCTTGCCTTCACCCCATACTAGCACCTTGGGCGGGTGGGCCGTACCAGACGGGTACAGCTCGGCGATCAAGCGCCCACCAGCGCTACCCTCGCGCACCTGAACATTGATCTGCCGCGGCCAGCCCGGGCTCTTTCTCAGCAACGCGAACACCAGCGACGCCGTGTCTGGATGGTAGGCATTGTTCAGATAAAGCCCCTGCAATGCTCGACATACTCTGGCGTTCTGCAAGGCCAGGCGGGCGGCTTCCGCCATGGCCAGGTCCAGCCGACCAGTCCCGCTCAGGCGGGCCTGTTGGTCGGCACTGGCATTGAGCAGCAGATCGGCAGCATAGGCACTTGGCAAGCCAGGGAAATCCCGCTGGATGATGTTCATGCCCGCCTTGTCCTGGCCTTTGTCGGTCAGGTGCAGCATCAGTTTTTCACGCAGCGTCGGCGCCTGCTGGAGAATCGCCTGCACCTTGGCATCCTGGGTCGACGGGAGGGTGGGCAGTTGCTCGGAGCACCATTGCAGCAGCTGTGTGTCGGGCACCTCCTGGCCAACCTGCAGGGAACGGAAGAACTCGTCGATGCGCCGGTCAGCAGCAAAACGCTCCAAGGTGTCGCGCAAAGGAACAGGCAGCACACGCTGCTCACTGACCAGCCGACGCAATGCGGTCTCGTCGACGTCAGCAATGCTCAGCACCTGGGTGATACGCTCAGCATCGAAATCGTGGGAGATCGGCCACAAGCGCCCCAACAGCGCTGCCTGACCATGCCACTCCTGCGGGTGTTGCCACGACAGGCGCCAGCCGTACTCCCCATTCCATTGCAGGGTGGGCGCAAAACCTTTCTGCCGGTCGGAGCGCAAGAGCCGCCACTGGCGCGAGAGCGGGTCCCGGTGTACTTCGTGGTAGTGGCCCTCGTTCAACCACCAGCGCCGGTCACCGTAGTGGAACAGCCCGTCACGCCCGCGCAGTGCCCGGCTGGGCACCTGCGCCGCCCTGAACGGCTTGATGTCTTGCGACCACAGGTTCGCCGTTTCAGCATTGGGTTCGACCGGTACCAGTTCATCGACGAACGCACTGCGTTTGAACGAGCGAGCGACCGCGTGCCCGCCCGCAGCGCCCAACGCGTTGACCGCCACCACCTCGGCCACGCCCAGCATATGCTCCAAGGCTTCATGCTGGTGGCCCCGAGACCAGTCGTTCACCCCCTGGTACACCTCCTCGATCACCTGCCCAACCGTCGCCGCGAGCATCAGAGTGCCCAGTTGCGGCACGAACATCGAGGCCATCTGCAGCAGGTTCAGCCCAACCCCCTCCAGGGTTTGCAGGCGGTGAAGCCGTTGCTGCGCATCCACTTCGGCAACCGGTACCAGGATGAACCGGGCGTCATCCTTGATGCGCTGCACGTGCAGGCCAGCCAGCTCACTGAACAACGGCGTGCCCGCTGGCTTGCCGGTGACTTCCAGGTCTGGCACGGGATCACTCAGGCGCTTTTTCAGCAGCGCCTCGAATGCAACCCGCTCGCTCAACGCAACCTGGGCGAGCAGCACCGGATAGTTGTGGGGGTTACGCAGCAGGGTGGCCATGTGCGCGTTCAAGGCGCCCAGGTCTGCAAACCGTTGCAGCGGCAGATGCGGCAGGTAGAGCAGCAAGCCTGCCGTGGGGCGGGCATGCTCGGGGGCACCCGCGTCCGACAGCTCGATCAGCAGGCCATTAAGCATGGCATGGCCAAGGACATACAGGTGCTTGACCAAGACTGCGGGGTGTTTGGCGTTGGCGGCGGGCAGTTCGCCCAGCGTGTGTTCGAGGTTGGCGACATCCGCTTCGTCGATGCCTTGCTGCAACCCTGCCAGCTCCACTGCCAGGGCCAGCCGCTTGCGCTGGTCCTGCGCCATGAACGTGGTAACCGAGTTATCCAGAAAGCCGTCGAGGTACTGCTGGTAGCGCTTGCCCACATCAGCCTTGCGACACGCCACGACCAGCTGCGCGGTGTCTACAAGCACCTCCGGCGGGTTGGCGGCAGTGCGGTGGGCAACCGAGACCAGGCCGGTTTTGGAATTGAAGCTGGCGCCTGACGGGAAGTTCTGCATCAAGTGGCTCATGGCCGGGTCGTAGGTATCATGGTTGCGCAGCGACTCGCCTCCCATGAAGCTGTAGTTTTCCCAGCGTTCGCGCCACACGGTGTGGGCAAGGTCGAGCTTGAGCTTGAATGTCTGCTCGAGCATTTCGGTCAGTGCTGCCCGGGCGAAGTGTTCCGGTGAGACCAGGCGGTTGAAGACCGTCTGCAGGCGCTGCTCGATGACACGGTGCTCTTCGAAACGTGTACGCAGGGCGACGATCTGCTCGACCGAGGCAGCGTGCAACCAGTCGGGCAGGTGTTCGGCAATGAAGCCGTCGATGTGATCGGTCGTGGCGGCAGGGTTGGCCATGGTGGGCTCCAGATGGTTGATAGCCCGGCACCTTTGCCCATCCGCCACAACCTGGGCAGGCGGAACCGCCTCCTAGCCTGCCCGCTGTGCCTGCGACACGTCCATGAACGCCTGGATCAAGCGCAGCCCCCGCCGCCGCTCCAGGCAGCCTACCCAATGCTGGTTGACCAGCGCTGCACCGCTCAACGGGCGCACCACCACGCGCGGGTCGTGGGGGGCCTCTGTGGACGAGACGATACCGATGCCCAGCTCGGCGGCCACTGCCTCGACCACGGCTTCCCGGCTGCCCAATTCCAGCAGCACACGCGGTTGTAGGCGCGCCGCAGTGCATGCGTGGTCGAAGGTGCGGCGGGTAGTGGAACCCTGCTCGCGCAGCACCATGGCCTGCTGATCGAGCCTGTTGAGCGGCAGGTCGCCAGCGCTTGCAGCCCAGGTGTGGCCGACCGGCAGCAGGGCGCAGATACGGGATTGGCACAGGGGTTGGAGGTAGAGGGCCTTGTGCGGCTCGGTGTCTGTCAGCACTGCCACATCAACGTGCTCGCTGAGCAAGGCTGCCAGGGTTTCACGCGCATTGCCCAGGCGCAGGCTGACGGTGACACCCGGGTGGGCCTGGCGCAGTTGCGCCAGAATCGGCATGACGCGGTGCGGGCTGTCGGCAGCCACCTCCAGGCGCCCACTCAGCAGTTGCTGGTTGGCTTCGAGCATGGCCTTCGCCTCCTCGGCCAGGCCGAACATCGCCCGTGTCACGGCTGCCAACCGCACGCCCGCTTCGGTCAGTTCCACCCGCCTGGCAGTGCGGCGCAACAAGGTGACCTGGTAGTGCTCTTCCAGTGCCTTCACATGCCCGGTAACGGCCGGCTGGCTGATGAACAGGCGCGCAGCGGCGCGGGTAAAGCTGCCCTCCCGGGCCACCGCGTCGAACGCGCGGAGCTGAAACAGATTCATGGGTATCGGCCTGGCTTATGACTGGCATCGGAACAAGCAATTTGATTGATGCCAGCATCGATTGCAACCTCATCCCAGACCCACGGCCATTGCTGACGAGGCATCCCCATGAGCACCGCCCCCACCCTGTTGACACCCGGCCCCCTCACCACTTCCCTGCGCACCCGCCAGGCCATGCTGGTGGACTGGGGCTCCTGGGACGAGGATTTCAACCGCATTACCCACCGCGTTTGCGAACAACTGTTGGCCATCGCCAGCGCCAACGCCACCCATCACTGCGTACCGCTGCAAGGCAGCGGCACGTTCGCGGTAGAAGCGGCCATCGGTACCCTGGTACCCCGCGCAGGCAAGGTGCTGGTGCTGATCAATGGCGCCTACGGCCGCCGCATCGCCAACATCTGCCGGGTACTCGGGCGCACCTGCCTGCCGTTCGAAACCGCCGAAGACCAGGCTGTGAGCGCCGCGCAGGTCGATCGGCTGCTCACTGAGCACGCCGATGTCACCCATGTGGTTCTGGTTCACTGCGAAACCAGCACCGGCATCCGCAACCCGCTGGAGCTGATCGCACAGGTGGTGAGCAGGCATGGCAAGCGCCTGATCATCGATGCCATGAGCTCGTTCGGCGCCATCCCGATAGACGCCAGCAGCACACCCTTCGAAGCGCTGATCGCCGCCTCGGGAAAATGCCTGGAGGGGGTGCCGGGCATGGCGTTCGTGCTCGCCCAGAAGCACGCCCTGGCGGCGGCGGCAGGCAATGCCCACTCGCTGGCGCTGGACCTCTGCGACCAGCAGGCCTACATGGCCAGCACCGGCCAATGGCGCTTCACACCGCCCACCCACGTGGTAGCTGCCCTGCACGAAGCCCTCCAGCAATATGCCGAGCAAGGCGGCCTGCCCGCACGGGCGCGCCGCTACGCCGAAAACTGCGAATGCCTGCTGCAAGGCATGGCTGAGCTGGGGCTGCGCCGCTTTTTGCCCGCCGAAGTCCAGGCACCGATCATCGTCACCTTCCATGCGCCGCGCGATGCCCGCTATCGCTTCAAGGACTTCTACGAAGGGGTCAAGGCCAAGGGCTTCATTCTCTACCCAGGCAAGCTGACCGAGGTGGACACCTTCCGCGTCGGCTGCATCGGCGCGGTAGCGCGGGACCGCATGCAGGCAGCAGTGAATGCCGTGGCAGAGGTGCTTCGCGACCTGCACATCCGGCACATCTGACCCCCCCCATCGACTATCTGGAAACAGCACCCATGAACTACAGCAACCCTGCGCAATTACAAGCCGCCATCCTCGACTGGGCTGGTACCGTAGTCGACTTCGGTTCTTTTGCACCTACCCAGATTTTTGTCGAGGCCTTCGCCGAATTCGGCGTCAGCCTTACCCTCGAAGAAGCCCGCGGCCCGATGGGCATGGGCAAATGGGACCACATCCGCACGTTGTGCAATGTGCCAACCATCGCCTCACGGTATCACCAGGCCTTTGGCCGGCTGCCTACTGATGAAGACGTCACGGCCATCTACCAACGCTTCATGCCCCTGCAGATCGACAAGATCGCACTGCACTCGGCGTTGGTTCCCGGCGCACTGCACACGCTAAAGCGCCTGCGCGCGAACGGCCTCAAGATCGGCTCATGCTCTGGCTACCCCAAGCGCGTGATGGACAGGGTGGTCGCGCTGGCTGCCAACAGCGGTTACGTGGCCGACCACGTGGTAGCCACGGATGAAACACCCAACGGCCGCCCCTGGCCGGCCCAGGCGCTGGCCAACGTGATCGCGCTGGGCATCGAGGACGTTGCAGCGTGCGTCAAGGTCGACGACACGCTGCCGGGTATTCTGGAGGGGCGGCGTGCCGGCATGTGGACCGTCGCCCTGATGTGCTCAGGCAACGCCCTGGGCCTGACCTGGGAGGGCTACCAGGCACTGACCGGCGAACAACTGCAGCACCAGCGCATGCGCATCGCGGCCCTGTTCGAAGGGGCGCAACCCCACTACCTGGTCGATACGCTCAACGGGCTGCCGGCCGTGGTGAATGACATCAACCGCCGCCTGGCAGCCGGCGAAATGCCCCAGACGGCGCAGGCCAATGCCCTGCTCGGCAGCCTGGGGTGAAGGCTACTGGGGCAACTGCACCTGCGGCTTGTTGGACACGAAAATCGCCCAGCTGGAGATGAACAGCGCGGCGATCAAAGGCCCGATCACAAAGCCGTTGAGCCCGAACACAGACAGCCCACCCAAGGTAGATACGAGGATCAGGTAGTCTGGCATGCGCGTGTCCTTGCCCACCAGAATCGGCCGCAACAGGTTGTCCACCAGGCCGATCACCAATACGCCGAAGGCGGTCAATATCACCCCCTGAAGGATCGCACCGGTCATCAGGAAGTAGATCGCCACCGGGCCCCAGACGATGCCCGCGCCCACGGCAGGCAGCAACGACAGGAACGCCATCATCACCGCCCACACCAGCGCACTGGGAATACCCAGTACCCAGAAAATGAAGCCCCCCAGCGCGCCCTGAGTGATCGCTACCAGTACGTTGCCCTTGACCGTGGCACGCACCACACGCTTGAACTTCAGTTGCAGGCGGCGCTTCTGGTGCTCAGGCAGCGGCACCGCCATGCGTACGCGCCGGGCCACCTCGGCGCCTTCGCGCAGGAAGAAGAACAGCAGGTACATCATGATGCCAAAGCCGACCACGAAATCGAACGTGCCCTGGCCAAAGCTGAACGCCTGGCTGGCGAGAATCTGGCTGCCCTCCGAGGCCCAGGTGGTGATCTTGTCGCGCAGGGCCCCCAGGTTGCCCATGCCCATGTTGTCCAGGCCCGTCTGGGCGAAGGCCGGCAGCATCTCCTTGCCCCGCGCCACGTACCCGGCAATGTCCAGCTGCCCGCTCTGGATACGCTGGTACAGCGACGCGCCTTCCTGCACCAGCAGGCCGCTCGTGACGATAACCGGCAGTACCGCCACCAGCAGGCAGATCAGCGTGGTCACGCCTGCGGCCACGTTGCGCCGTCGCCCAAAGCGGATCAACAGGTTGCGCTGCAAAGGCGCAAACAGGATGCCGAGAATCACCGCCCAGAAGATGGCGCCGTAGTAGGGCAGCAAGATCCACACGAAGGCGATGGTCACCAGCGCCAGGAGCACTGCCAGGGCTTTGTTCTGCAAAGCGGTTTCGTTCATTTCCGGTCCTCGGAGAGTTACTGGCATATTAGTGCGCGCGGCACCGCCAAAAGTGCCGTTGTTCACTTGATTCAGATCAATAACCTACCCCGTGCCAGGCGCTAGCATCCGCGCCCTTTACCCGGTGCGCCCATGACCCCCACTGCCAAGCCCGAACTGCTGGCCCCAGCCGGTACCCTCAAGACCATGCGCTATGCGTTCGCCTACGGCGCCGACGCGGTCTACGCGGGCCAGCCACGCTACAGCTTGCGGGTGCGCAACAACGAATTCGACCACGCCAACCTCGCCCTGGGCATCCAGGAGGCCCATGCCTTGGGCAAGCGCTTCTACGTCGTGGTCAACATCGCCCCGCACAACGCCAACCTCAAGACCTTCCTCAAGGACCTGGCGCCGGTGATTGCCATGGCCCCCGATGCACTGATCATGTCCGACCCCGGCTTGATCATGCTGGTGCGCCAGCATTTCCCGCACATGCCGGTGCACCTGTCGGTGCAGGCCAACACCGTCAACTGGGCCAGCGTGCAGTTCTGGCAGTCGCTGGGGCTTACCCGGGTGATCCTCTCGCGGGAGCTCTCGCTCGAAGAAATCGCCGAGATCCGCCAGCAGGTGCCCGACATGGAGCTGGAGGTGTTCGTGCATGGCGCCCTGTGCATGGCCTATTCCGGCCGGTGCCTGCTGTCTGGCTACCTGAACAAGCGCGATGCCAACCAGGGCACCTGCACCAACGCCTGCCGCTGGCAGTACGACGTGAAACCCGCCAGCGAAAACGCGACCGGCGACATCGTGCGCGAGGTGCAGCCCACGCTGGGCCTGGGCGCGCCCACCGACCAGGTGTTCCTGCTGCAGGAGAGCAACCGCCCGGGCACCGAAATGCCAGCGTTCGAAGACGAGCATGGCACCTACATCATGAACGCCAAGGACCTGCGTGCCATCCAGCATGTCGAGCGCCTGGCCGGCATGGGCGTGCACTCGCTGAAGATCGAGGGCCGCACCAAGTCGCACTTCTACTGCGCCCGTGCGGTGCAGTCCTACCGCAAGGCCATTGATGACGCCGTGAACGGGCGCCCCTTCGACCGCGCGTTGATGGGCAACCTTGAATCGCTGGCGCAGCGCGGTTACACCGAGGGCTTCCTGCGCCGCCACGTGCACCATGAATACCAGAACTACCAGCGCGGCAACTCGGTGTCCGACCGCCAGCAGTTCGTGGGCGAGCTGACCGGGCAGCGCATCGACGGCCTGGCCGAAGTCAAGGTCAAGAACCGCTTTGCCGTGGGTGATCATCTGGAGCTGATGACGCCGCGCGGCAACTATCACTTCGACCTGCACCAGCTGTGCAATCGCCAGCAGCAGGCCATTGCAGTGGCGCCGGGTGACGGCCACGTGGTGTACCTGCCGATTCCGGAACAGGTTGCGCTCGAGCACGGCCTGCTGATGCGGGACCTTGCCGATGACGAAGCTGCCAGCTGACAAAGCTGTAATGAATGCGTCAGCAGGCTGACAGGCGCTGCGGGCGAACATGCATCGCAAGCTGCCCCGCCACCGCGCCTGCGCTATGCTGCCGGCCCGGTCGGCGGTATTTCGCCCGCATCACTCAAGGAGCTTTGATCATGCTGCGCAAACACCTGCTCACGCTGGGCCTGCTGGCCGCCTCCGGCATCGCCCAGGCCGCCGACACCGTCGATGTCTACCGCGACCCGAACTGTGGCTGCTGCAAGGCCTGGATCAGCCACCTGCAGGAAAACGGCTTCACCGTGAATGACCACGTTGAACCGAACATGAGCGCAGTGAAACAGCGCCTCGGTGTGGCGCCACGCCTGGCCTCGTGCCACACCGGCGTGATCAACGGCAAGTTCGTCGAAGGCCATGTGCCCGCCGAGCAGGTGCGACTGCTGGCCGGGCGCAGTGACCTCAAGGGGGTTGCAGTGCCGGGCATGCCTGTCGGGTCACCCGGCATGGAAATGGGTGAGCGCAAGGACGCCTATGAGGTGATCGGGGTCACCCAGCAAGGCGAGGACACCGTGGTCGCCCGCTACTGATGTTCAGCCTGTGGGCGCTGTTTCTCAGCGCCTTTGGCGCCGCCACCCTGCTGCCGCTGCAGTCGGAGGCCGTGCTGGTCGGCTTGCTGCTGCGCCAGCCCGAAGCCTGGGTAACCCTGCTGCTGGTCGCCACCTTGGGCAATGTGTTGGGTTCGGTGGTGAACTGGCTGCTGGGGCGCGCCATCGAGCGCCTGCGCGACAAGCGCTGGTTCCCCTTCAGCCCCGCGCAATTGGCGCGTGCGCAGCGCCGCTACCAGCGTTGGGGGCCCTGGTCGTTGCTGCTCAGCTGGGTGCCGGTGATCGGCGACCCGCTCACATTGATTGCCGGGATCATGGGTGAACCGCTGTGGCGCTTCCTGCTGCTGGTCACACTGGCCAAGGCCGGCCGCTACGCCGTGCTGGTCATGCTCACCCTGGGCTGGTTTCACGCTTGGTAACACCTTCTCGACTACGCCGTGTCCAACGGCTGGTACAGTCGCCGTTTCCTACGTGATCTGACATGGAGTGCCACATGCTGCGCGCAACCGCCCTGGCCCTGACCTGCCTGGCCGGCAGTTCGGCCATTGCCGCTGAATCGCCCACCTACGGTGCCCAGCTCGAAGGGTTCACCTACCCTCACCCGCTCAAGCACTTTGAATTCGAATCCCAGCGCCAGGTGCTGCAGATGGGGTACATGGACGTACCCGCGCAAGGCCAGGCCAATGGCCTCAGCGTGGTGCTGATGCACGGCAAGAACTTCTGCGCCGCCACCTGGGAAACCACCATCGATGCCCTGAGCAAGGCAGGCTACCGGGTGATCGCGCCCGACCAGGTCGGCTTCTGTACCTCCAGCAAGCCCGCGCACTACCAGTACAGCTTCCAGCAACTGGCCGACAACACCCATGCATTGCTGCAGCACCTCGGCATCCAGCAGAGCGCCGTGCTTGGCCACTCCACCGGCGGCATGCTCGCCACCCGCTACGCGCTGATGTACCCACAGCAGGTCACGCGCCTGGCCATGGTCAACCCCATCGGCCTCGAAGACTGGAAAGCCATGGGTGTGCCTTATCGCACGGTGGACCAGTGGTATGCCCGCGAACTCAAGCTGGACGCAGCAGGCGTACGCGACTATGAGCGCAAGACCTACTATGCCGGGCGCTGGAAGCCGCAGTACGAGCGCTGGGTGCAGATGCTGGTGGGGCTCAACCAGGGGCCCGGGCATGAAGCGGTGGCATGGAACTCGGCGCTGATCTACGACATGATCTTCACCCAGCCGGTGTATCACGAGTTCAAGCACCTGCAGATGCCGACGCTGCTGCTGATCGGTGACAAGGACACCACGGCCATTGGCAGCGATATCGCACCAGCGGACGTGAAGGCGAAGCTGGGCAGGTACGACGTGCTTGGCCCACAGGTCGCCAAGCTGATTCCCCAAGGGGAGCTGATCACCTTCGAAGGCATGGGGCATGCACCCCAGATCGAGGAACCTGTCCGCTTCAACCGCACCCTGATCGACTGGCTGGGGCGCTGAACACCCCGCCTGGCGTCGTCAGGCGAAACGTTGCAACTGCATTTCCTTCAGCCGGCTGAGGGTACGCTGGTACGGGAACGCCAGGTAGCCCTCGGTGTACAACTGGTCGAGCGGCACCTGTGCCTCCAGGTACAGGGCCACTCGGCGGTCGTAGCACTCGTCGACCAGGGCGATGAAGCGGCGCACCGCATCGTCCTTGGGCGACAGCGCCGGCAACTCCCGGTCACCCGCCGCTACCCGCGCAGCACCGTCTTCGGTACCGCGGGCGATACGGCCGGCCTGCTGCTGCCCACCCAGGGCGGGAATACCCGAGAGCAAAATGGCCGTGAACCCATCGCACAGGGCCATGAACTCGCCGGTCGCGAACGGCTGCTCGCACAGGTTGACGAATGGGCACCAGATCACCTGCTGGCTGCGACGCAGCACCTGCAACTGTCTGCTGCCCATGGCCAAAGGCTGATCGGTACCGGGGTCCCCCGGGCTGAGCTGGCTGAACAGGACCGCAAACTGGCTGACCTGCCCGGCAGGCACCACCCAATAGCGCTGCCGCTGTGCCCCCGGATGCAAGCGGTGATCCTGCTCGCCCGACACCGGCAACACGTGCATGTGCCGCTCGATTGCCTTGATGGCCGGCAAGAACCGCTCACGGTTGAAACCGTCTCGGTAGAGCTGGTCGGGCGGCTGGTTGGAGGTAGCGACGATCACCACGCCGCGGTCGAACAACACCTGGAACAAACGCCCCAGGATGATCGCATCGGCAATGTCATTGACGAACAATTCATCGAAGCACAGCACGCGGATATCGCCGGCCAGCTCGGCCGCCAGCGCGAGCAGAGGGTCTGGGGTGCCGTTGAGCTGGAACAGGCGCTGGTGCACCCAGGCCATGAAGTGGTGAAAGTGCTGGCGCCGGCTGGGCACCTGCAGGCAGCGGTGAAACTGGTCCATCAGCCAGGTCTTGCCACGCCCCACCGGCCCCCACAGGTACAGCCCATCGGGAACGCGGCCGCGTTCGATCATCTCAAAGCAGGCCTGCAGGGCCTGGACGGCGCGGGCCTGGGCGGGGTCGGCAACAAAGCCCTGGGTGCTCAGGGCTTGCTGGTAAAGGGTTTGAGGGTCGTTGGCCATGGCGCATTGTACACGCCCGCGTGCCCGATGCCGGCCAACGCCAACGGGTCAATTGTCGCGGGCCAGCCCCACTTTCAACAGCGCACCGTCCTTGGCGTCGGTCAGCACATACAGGTAGCCGTCCGGGCCAACGCGCACGTCACGGATGCGCGCCTTCAGGTCGCCCAGCAAACGCTCTTCGTGTACCACCTTGTCCCCGTCCAGCTGGAGGCGGATCAGCTCCTCGGTGGCCAGGGCGCCAATGAACAGGTTGTGGTCCCAGGCGGTGAACACGGGGCTGTCGTAGAACGCCATGCCACTCACGCCCGGGGATTTCTCCCACACATGGTGGGGGTCGACCATGCCGTCCACATGTTTGCCCTTGGCTTCCGGAATCGGCAGCATCGAATAGTTGATGCCGTGGGTCGCGATCGGCCAGCCGTAGTTCTTGCCCGCCGCAGGAATATTGATTTCATCTCCCCCACGCGGGCCGTGTTCGTTGGTCCACAGCTTGCCCGTCCACGGGTTCAGGGCTGCGCCCTGCTGGTTGCGGTGGCCATAGGACCAGATCTCGGGGCGCACGTTTTTCTGGCCAACAAAGGGGTTGTCCTTCGGCACCTCGCCGTCCGGCAAAATGCGCACAATCTTGCCTTGCAGCTTGTCCAGGTCCTGGGCGGTGGGGCGCTGGTTGTTTTCGCCCAGGGCAATGAACAGATAACCGTCGCGGTCGAACACCAGGCGCGAGCCAAAGTGGTTGCCCTCGGACAGCTTCGGCTGCTGGCGGAAGATAACAGTGAAATTTTCCAGGCGGGCGCGGTCCTCGGACAGTTGCCCACGGCCCACCGCCGTACCCCCCTTGCCGTCATCGCCTTGTTCGGCGTACGACAGGTACAGGGTGCGGTCCTTGGCGAACGTGGGTGACAGCACCACATCCAGCAGGCCACCCTGGCCCTCGGTCCAGACCTTCGGTACCCCGCTGATCGCCGGCCCCACCTTGCCTTCGGCGCTGATGACCCGCAGGTTGCCCATGCGCTCGGTCACCAACAGGTCCTTGCCGCCCGGCAAAAATGCCAGCGCCCACGGGTTGCGCAGGCCATCGGCGACGGTGTCTACGGTCAGCGTGCCTTCTTCACTTTTGAACGTCTGCTGCGCGGCGGCGTGGGCCAGCAGCGGAGACAGTGCAGCGGCGGTGAGGGTGACTAGCCAGGTTGCTCGGGACATGCGGGGTTCCTTAGGGCAAGTGCTTGGTATAGGGCTCAAGGCGCGCGCGGGTTGTCGCGCGGGGGCCGCGTAGGTTCGAGGTTGGGGGCTTGCTGCTGGCGGCGCAGGTTGTCGCCGTTACCGATCCCGCGGTTGTCCAGTGTGGGCGGGCGTGGTGTGGGCTGCGTGGAAGGGCCACGTACCGCAGGCGTTGCCGGAACGCTGCCCTGGCGGCTGTTGGGGTTGGCGCGCTGGATGGGGCTGTTGTAGGGGTTGTTGCTGCCTGCGACAGGCTGCAGCCCGGGTTGTGGGGCTGCCTGCACCGGCAGGCAAAGGGCTGCACCCAGCAATAGCATGGCAAATTGGGGTTTCATGCTCCACCTCCTGTACGAAAACGCTGCGCCTGGGGGTTTGATAGCCTACGGCGCAAAGGGTTCGGGCCAAAAGGCGGAATGCGGGCGGAGATGATTCCTGATGTTTCTGGGGGGCGGTTCTGGAGGGCGCCGCTTTTGCGGCGCATCGCGAGCTGGCGCTCGCTCCTACGAAAGCAGGAACGGGCGCCGGCTCGGAGCGGGCGCCAGGTTGCAAGGCACCGCGAAGGTGGGTGCTTAGTACGCCAGGCTCCAGGTCAAGGTGTACGTCCGCCCGCGCCCCTGGTAGTCATACAGGTATGCCGGCCCGTAGGTAGGCGAATAGAACAACGCAGCCCGCTGCCCCCACACCGTGCTGTACTGTTTGTTCAGCAGGTTCTGAATACCGGCGCTGAATGTGCCAAAGCCTGTGTCCTGGCTGCCCAGCAGGTCGAAGGTGGTGTAGCCGTCGATCGTGTGCCCGGCATCGTCCTTCAGGCTGAACGCCCGGTTGGCCTGCAGCCGTGCGCTGCGGCCATCGTCTTTCCAGCCGACGAACGCCGTGGCCTTGGACAGCGAGGCATAGCGGGCATCACGCTTGATCCAGCCGCCACCGGCCGACTCTTCTTCGGAACGGGTCAGGTGCAAGGTGCCACCCGCCTCCCAGCCGCTCTGGAAATGACGGGTAAGCGCGCCCTCGAAACCAAAATCACGACTCTTCTGGGCCTCCACTTCAATGGTCAGCGTTTGCGAATCGACGTTGATGATCTTGTCCGACCAGATGTAGTACAGCGCCGCCTGCGCATCCCATTGCAGGTCCGCGTAGCGCCAGCCCAGCTCCACCTGGCGGCTCTTGATACCTGCCAGGGGGTTGTCACCCACGCTCAGGCCAGGCTTGCCGTAATACTTGGCCGGGTCCGGCAGGTCGAAACCCTCGCCGTAGTTGGTCCACAGCTGGTGGCCGTTCTTGAAGTCGTAGATGGCCCCGAGGTTGTACAGGTTGACCTGGTAATCGTTACTGCCCCCCGGCACCCCCTTGAAGTCGCCTACATCCACGTCCATCTGCTGACGCCGCGCGCCGCCGGAGAACGTGAGATTGTCTGTGGCATGCCAGTCCAGCTGCCCGTAGAACGACACGCCGTCCACCCGGTAGCTGGGGTAGCGTGCCGCCTTGCCGGCCTTGTCCAGGTCCAGGCCACCGGTGGCGGACGAGGTGCGGGCGTCAAATGTGGTCTGGTCGGCGTTGAACCGCTCGCGGTCAACGTCCACGCCATAGGTGAGTTTCAACGTGTCCCACTGTTTGGCGAACAGCCCCTTCAGGCTGGTGACCTCGAAGTTCTGCTGGGACCCGGCAAAATACACCCCACGTGAACCGGTCGGCGCACCGCGGTTGTAGTAAGGGAACGGGTAGAAATTGTCGGCTTCCTTGCGGTAGGACGCTTGCAGGTAGAAGTCCTGGCCCAGCACGTCGCTGTGGTGGTAGTTGGCGTTGAGCAACAGGCGCCGGGTGCGCGGGTTGAGCTCTGACGAATAGCCGCTGCGCAGTTCGGCGTCCTCCAGGTCCGACGGTGCGTTGTACTTGAGGTTGGGGAACCAGATGCCGGTGCTGCCGTGGTTGCCCGAATCGTAGTACTGCGCCAGCAGGTCCAGGCTTTGCTGGTCGTTGAACTGCATACCCACGGTACCCAGCAGGTCCAGGGTGCGGTTGTACTGCAGGTCGGTCTGGGTGTTGTCGATGAAAATCTGGTCGCCCGCACCGTCGTAGAACGCTTCGTTCTGCTCCCCGGACACACCCAGCCGTGCGTTGTAGCGGTCGTTGCCGCCGCTGACCGACTGGGCGAAGCGGGTGGCGAGGTCGTCGCTGTTGTTGAAACCGCTGCTGGCGCCAAGCTGGGTTTCGAAGCGCACCGGCCCGGGCTCGCCCTTCTTGGTCACGATGTTGATGATGCCGCCGGTGGCGCCGCCCCCGTAGATGGCGCTGGCGCCGGACAGCACTTCCACACGCTGGACGTTGAAGGGCGAAATGCTGTCGAACTGGCGCGACAGCCCACGGGAGCTGTTCTGGCTGACCCCATCGATCATCACCAGCACGTTGCGCCCGCGCATGTTCTGGCCGTAGTTGGTCCGCCCTTCCGGGGCCAGGTCCAGGCCGGGGACCAGCTTGCCGATGGCCTCCTTGAGGCTTACGCCACTGTCGAGCTGCTCGCGCAACTGCTGCTGGTCAACCACCCAGACGGTACCTGGGATTTCGGCGATGGCGGTGCTGGTGCGCGACGCCACGCTGACCTCGATGGGCTTGAGGCTCACAGCCTGCGGCGGGGCATCAGCCTTGCGCAAGGTGATGGTGCCGGCATCGGTGAACTGCCAGCGCAGGCCACTGCCTGCCAGCAGCACTTGCAGCGCCTGCTCCACACCGTACTGCCCCTGCAGGGCGGTACTGGCACGGCCGGCGACGTCGGCCGTGGTGTACAGCAGGTGCACACCCGCCTGGTCGGCAAAGGCCGTCAGGGCCTGGTCCAGGGGCTGGGCGGGTACGTTCAGCTGCACCTGCGTGGCCTGCAGCGGCGCAGGCTGCGCAGCGCTGGCGGCCTGTAACTGCAGCGGGCCGACCAGCAAAGCCACAGCGCTGCAGGACATCAAGGCATGATGGAGGTAACCGCCACGGCGGTTGATGGGCATGGGCTTCAAATGCACGATTGAGCTTCCAGGCAAGTCGTCAATGGGAAGAGGTTGCTGATCAGTCCCACTACGACGATCTGGCCTGGAAGAACTTGCAGTCCCCATTGAAAGTATTTTTCAGTTAGCCCGCACAGGCGGCTTAACGCACTACCGCCAACCATGGCAGGTAGGTGACTGTCAGGCCGTAGCGCTGTTCCAGGGTGCGCAGCAACGCCTGAGGGTCATCGAGGTCGAACACCCCGCTGACCTCCATGGCCGCCAACTGGCTGTTGGAAAGCACGATGCGGCCATGGCGGTAACGCTCCAGCTCTTCCAGCACCTGGCCCAGCGGCCTGCCATTGAAGATCAGCTTGCCCCGTTGCCAAGCCATTTGCGTGCTGGCATCACTGGCGACTGCCACAGGCTGCCCCCCGACCTGCGCAGTGCCTTGTGCCAGGACCACACCGCCATCGCGGCGCACACTGAAGCGTGCGGCGTCGCCGCGCACCGGCTGCGTCGCCGTTTCGACCACGAAAGGCCGCGACCCGGGCGCAGTCTCGAACAGCGCCTCGCCTGCCACCAGCACCACGCGCCGCTCGTGCTCGTCAAAGGCCACGTCAAGGGCGCTGGCGCTGTTCAATGTCACCCGCGTGCCATCGGCCAAGGTGATGACCCGGCGCTCACCTACGCCCGTGTGGTAGTCGGCCAGCAGCGCGGGCGCCTGCTGCCAAACCACCAGCGCTGTCACCAGCGCGGCCACGGATGCAGCCACGCCGGCCTGCTTCAACCAGCCCCGACAGTGGCGCAGGGCATGCCCGATGTACTTGGCCACCATGCTTTCGGACACCCCCAGACGCTGGGCTACCTGCCTTTGCGTCAGCCCTTCCACCCGGTTCAACAGCAATGCCTGACGCGCGTTGGCCGGCAGTTGCAACAGCGCCTGGTCAAGAATCTGCAAGCGTTCATGGGCCAGCAACGCCGCTTCCGGCGGGGGTGCCTGGCAGGCCACGTCCACAACGCCCTCACCTTCATCGTGGCACGCTGCGATCCGCCGCTCCCGCCGCAAGGCATCGATCGCCAGGTTGCCCGCCACCCGAAAGATGAAGCTGCGCGCATGCAACACCGGAACCGCCTGGGCGTCGATTTTAACCAGTTTCAGATAGGTTTCCTGAGCCACATCCGCTGCACGCTGGCGGTCGCTCATGCGCCGGGTCAGAAACCGCAGCAGGTCGTCATAGTGCTCCTGGAAACTCGCCAGCAAGCCCGGCGCGGGGGAAGTCAGCATGGGTTCGGCCACTGCACGTTAGGAGGAATTATCGGGTGTTAATGAGAAACAGTATCTTTCATCTACGCTGTCACTTTCAACGCCGACGCGCATTTGCCACACTGCCTGCACTCCCCAGGCAAGGTTTGCACCTCATGACAGAACGCTTCTACCGTACAACCCGCTCGTTCATGGCACTGGTAATGGTCACCGCCCTTGGCGCGTGCGCCCTGCTGCAGCCGCGCGAGCCGGTAAATGTCAGCGTGATCGGCATAGACCCTTTGCCCGGGCAAGACCTGGAGCTGCGCATGGCCGTGAAAATGCGGGTGCAAAACCCCAACGAAACACCCATCGACTACAACGGCGTTGCCCTCAACCTGGAAGTGAACGGCCAACCGCTGGCCGCAGGTGTCAGCGACCAGCACGGGCAGATCGGGCGTTATGGCGAAGCCGTGATCGAGGTACCGGTGAGCATTACTGCGTTTTCATTCCTGCGCCAGGCCTATGGCCTGGGCAAGCTCGACGGGCTGCAAGGGCTGCCGTACAAGCTGCGCGGCAAGCTGGCCGGCGGGCCGCTGGGCACCGTACGCTTCACCGATGAAGGCAAGCTGGACCTGCCCAAGGGCACCGACTGGTAGGTACCCGTATGCCGGCTTAGCGGCCGGCGTTGGCTGCGGCCATCAGCTTGTTGACTTCGCTGCGGACCATGTTGCCGTACTCGGGCGGGGTCATGTTGTCGAGCTCGTTGCGCACCCACTCTGCCCACTTGCCCTTGCGCCTGGGCTTCTCGGCGATCAGGCGCGCCGCTTCACCCTTGGCCTTGCCCAGGTTGGCCTGCCACATTTCGAACAGCCGCGCCTTCTCGGCCTCGATCTGGGCCCGTTCCTCGAAGCTCATGTTGGCGAGGTTGAAACTCATGGATCACCTGCTAGCTGTAAATGGCGGCTATCTTACACCAACGCGCCAATAGCGATTGGAAGCAACTTTTACGGCGCACGAGTATCCATTGTTCTAACAACCCATAGACGAGGAGCATGGCATGGCCCGTAAAAATGCCGCTGCAGCCGACAGCGATCAGATCAAGGACCAGGTATTCAGCGAGTTGCAGGCGCTGATCGAAGAATCGGAAAAACTGCTCAACGACAGCGCTGCCCTGGTAGGCGAGGAAGCGGAAACCCTGCGCGCCCAGGTGAGCCTGAAACTGCGCCAGGCCCGCGAAGCGGCCGGCAACGTGCGTGACAAGGCCCAGCCAATGGTGGACGCCACCCAGGACTACATCGGTGGGCACCCGTGGCAGACCGTTGCCATTTCGGCAGGCGTTGGCCTGGTGGTTGGCCTGTTGTTGGGCCGCCGCGACTGACCCCCTGGCCGCCTGGCAATCGTCAGGCGGCTTGCGCCATGGGGATACCGCTGTGGAAGCGCAGCTCCTGGTCGGGTGACTGGATAAGTTCCACTTCTGCGGCGCGTACCAACTCCACCCGGCGAGCAATATCCGCCTCATCACCATAAAGGTGCGCCAGCTTCAGGTAGCCCTGGTAATGGCGTGCCTCACTCTTGAGCAGGCCGTGGTAAAAGCGGCCCAGCTCGTCATCCAGGTGCGGCACCAGGGCCGCGAAGCGCTCACAACTGCGCGCTTCGATAAATGCCCCCACCACCAGCGTATCCACCAGCTTGACCGGTTCGTGGGCCCGCACCATGCGCCGCAGGCCAGACGCGTAGCGCCCTGCCGACACCGGCCGCAAGGGCACCCCACGGCGTTTCATCAAGCGCAGCACCTGTTCGTGATGCACCAGTTCTTCTCGCGCCAGGCGCGACATCATGTTGATCAGGTCCAGGTGGGTGTTGTACTTGGCGATCAGGCTGAGGGCCGTGCTGGCAGCCTTGAATTCGCAGTTCTTGTGGTCGATCAACAGCGTGTCCTGATCGGCCAGCGCCGCCTGGATCCAGGCGTCTGGCGTGGGGCAGCCGAGAAAGGCGTCGATTTCAGGGATCAGGGACATGAGCGGGCAACCACACAGAACAGGCAGGGCCGGCGATTATAGCGGCGGCGGCAGCCTGCGTCAGTGGCTATGCTTGATATGCGTCAAGCGCCCGCGGGGCAAGCGCCGACTATAGTCAGGCACCGGTTGCCAATCTCGAAGGGAGTCTACGCCCATGCAAGCCGTCCGCAGCATTCTCGTCGTGCTCGACCCTGAGCACGCCCACAGCCGGGCTTTGACCCGGGCCAAACTGATCGCCAGCGTCACGGGCGCGCGCCTGCACCTGCTGATGTGCGACAAGCGTCACGAACACAGCGCGGTGCTGAGCCTGCTGAGCAGCCAACTGCACGATGACGGGTACGACAACGTTACCCACGAGGAGGCCTGGCGCGGCACGCTGCATGACACCATCATCCACGTGCAGCAAGCGGAGGGCTGCGAGCTGGTGATCAAGGAGCACCGGCCCGACAACCCGCTCAAGCGCGCCCTGCTCACCCCCACCGACTGGAAGCTGTTGCGCCATTGCCCCTGCGCGGTGCTGATGGTGAAAAGCGAGCGGCCCTGGACCGAGGGCACGATCCTGGCAGCGGTGGACGTCGGCAACCAGGATGACCACCACCGGCGGCTGCATGCCGCCATTGTCGACCACGGCTATGACATTGCGGCGCTGGCAAAGGGTGAGCTGCATGTCATCAGTGCCCATCCGTCGCCGATGCTCTCCGCCGCCGACCCGGCCTTCCAGCTGAGCGAAACCATCGAGCAGCGCTACCGGGATGCGTGCAAGGCCTTCCAGGCCGAATATGACATCAGCGAAGACCGTCTGCATGTGGCCGAAGGGCCAGCGGACGTGCTGATACCCCACGTGCAGAAAAAGCTCGACGCCGTGGTGACGGTGATCGGTACGGTGTGCCGAACGGGCATCAATGGCGCTTTGATCGGCAATACATCGGAGGTGGTGCTGGATACGCTCGAAAGCGATGTACTGGTGCTCAAGAGCGAGGAAGCCAGCGCGCACCTGGCGCAACTGGCACGCTCAGCATAACTGGACGGCGTGGGCTGCCTCCGCGCCTTACTGGAGGCAGCCCACTGACCGGTTTCAGCCCAACGCCTCCTTCACCTTCGGGTCCAGCCCCTCCCCGGCATGTTCGTCGATCCACGCCAGCAATTGCCTGCGCATCGACGGTGTCCAGAAGCTGTGAAGGTGCTGGCGTACCCCTTGCACGGCCAGCGCCCGGTTAGGTTCGCTGTCGAAATAATGGGCAATCTGGTTGGCCATCTTCACCAGGCTGTCATTGCTCATTGGCGCACCTCGGCTTTCTCCGCTTTGCGGCGCTCCTGCAGCAGGCGCCGCTGTTCGTCACTGAAGTCCTGATAACGCTTCTGCCACTGGGACGGTTGGAACACCTTCACCACTTCCACCGCCGTGACCTTGTATTCAGGGCAGTTGGTGGCCCAGTCGGAGTTGTCGGTGGTGATTACGTTGGCCCCGGACTCGGGGAAATGGAACGTGGTGTACACCACCCCCGGCGCCACCCGCCCGCTCACACGGGCGCGCAGCACCGTTTGCCCGGCCCGGCTGCCAATGCCCACCCAGTCACCGTCCTGGATACCCCGGCTCTCGGCATCGGTGGGGTGGATTTCCAGGCGGTCGGCGTCGTGCCAGGCCACGTTGCCAGTGCGCCGCGTCTGCGCGCCCACGTTGTACTGGCTGAGGATGCGCCCAGTGGTCAGCAGCAACGGGTAGCGACCGTTGACCTTCTCGTCGGTAGGCACGTACCCGGTGAGCATGAAGCGGCCCTTGCCGCGCACAAACTGGTCGATGTGCATGGTCGGCGTGCCATCGGGCGCGGCATCGTTGCAGGGCCACTGCAAGCTGCCGTGGCGTTCGATCTCGGCGTAGCTCACACGGTGGAACGACGGCGTCAGGCGGGCGATCTCGTCCATGATCTCGGACGGGTGGCGGTAGTTCATCGGGTAGCCCAGGGCGTTGGCCAAGGCCACGGTGGCCTCCCAGTCAGCCTTGCCGGCCAACGGCTCCATCACCTTGCGCACCCGCGAAATACGCCGTTCGGCATTGGTAAAGGTACCGTCCTTCTCAAGGAACGAGCTGCCGGGCAAGAACACGTGGGCGAACTTGGCGGTTTCGTTGAGGAAGATGTCCTGTACCACCACGCATTCCATGGCCAGCAAGGCTGCGGTCACGTGCTGGGTATTCGGGTCACTCTGGGCAATGTCTTCGCCCTGGCAGTACAGCGCTTTGAAACTACCGTCCAATGCGGCTTCGAACATGTTCGGGATACGCAGGCCCGGGTCGGGCTGCAGGGTCACGCCCCAGGCCTGTTCGAACTCGGCGCGCACGCTCTCGTTGGAAATATGCCGGTACCCGGGCAACTCATGGGGGAACGAGCCCATGTCGCACGAACCCTGCACGTTGTTCTGCCCGCGCAGCGGGTTCACCCCTACCCCTTCGCGGCCGATGTTGCCGGTGGCCATGGCCAGGTTGGCGATCCCCATCACCGCCGTGCTGCCCTGGCTGTGCTCGGTCACCCCCAGGCCATAGTAGATGGCCGCGTTGCCACCGGTGGCGTACAACCGGGCGGCCGCACGGATCTCTGCAGCGGGTACGCCACAGACCGGGCCCAGTACCTCAGGGGCGTTTTCCGGCAGGCTGACGAAGTCGCGCCAGCGGGCGAAGTCCTCGGTTTCGCAACGGGCGTCGATAAAGCGCTGGGCCAGCAGGCCTTCGGTGACCACCACATGGGCCAGGGCGTTGAGCATGGCCACGTTGGTGCCTGGGCGCAGTTGCAAGTGCAACTCGGCGCGGGCATGGGGCGAGTCCACCAGGTCGATGCGCCGTGGGTCGATCACGATCAGCCGGGCACCCTGGCGCAAGCGGCGCTTGAGCTGCGAGCCGAACACCGGGTGCGCATCGGTCGGGTTGGCACCGATCACCAGCACCACGTCGGCCTTCATCACCGAGTCGAAGCTCTGTGTACCCGCCGATTCCCCCAGCGTCTGCTTGAGGCCATAGCCGGTGGGGGAATGGCACACCCGCGCGCAGGTGTCGACGTTGTTGTTGCCGAACGCGGTACGCACCAGTTTCTGTACCAGGTACGCCTCTTCGTTGGTACAGCGGCTGGAGGTGATGCCACCGATTGAATCACGCCCGTATTTGAGCTGGATGCGGCGCAGTTCGCTGGCGGCGTAGGTAACCGCTTCTTCCCAGCTCACTTCCTGCCACGGGTCTTCCAGGCGCTTGCGGATCATGGGCTTGGTGATGCGGTCCGGGTGGGTGGCGTAACCCCAGGCAAAACGCCCTTTGACGCAGGCGTGGCCATGGTTGGCCCCGCCGTTCTTGTCCGGCACCATGCGCACCAGCTGGTCGCCTTTCATCTCGGCGCGGAACGAGCAGCCCACGCCGCAGTAGGCGCAGGTGGTGATCACCGCGCGTTCCGGCTGGCCCAGCTGCACCAGGCTCTTTTCAGTCAGGGTTGCCGTCGGGCAGGCCTGCACGCAGGCACCGCACGAAACGCACTCGGAACTGAGGAAATCATCGCCACCGGCGGCCGCCACCCGGGACTCGAACCCACGGCCGGTGATGGTCAGAGCAAAGGTGCCCTGGATGTCCTCGCAGGCCCGCACGCAGCGGCTGCACACGATGCATTTGCTGGGCTCGTAGTTGAAATACGGGTTGGAAAGGTCCTTCTTTTCGGCCAGGTGGTTGGCGCCGTCGTAGCCATAGCGCACCTCGCGCAAGCCGACCTGCCCGGCCACGGTCTGCAGCTCGCAGTTGCCATTGGCCGAACAGGTCAGGCAGTCCAGCGGGTGGTCGGAAATGTACAGCTCCATCACATTGCGCCGCAGGCCCGCCAGGCGCGGCGTCTCGGTGCGCACCACCATGCCTTCGCTGACCGGGGTGGTGCAGGAGGCCGGGTAGCCGCGCATGCCTTCGATTTCCACCATGCACATGCGGCACGAACCGAACGCCTCCAGGCTGTCGGTGGCGCACAATTTGGGAATGCTGGTGCCCAGCATGGCCGCAGCGCGCATCACCGAGGTACCGGCCGGCACGCTGATGGCGCGGCCATCGATGTTCAGGCTGACCTGCACGTCGCTGTCACGGGCTGGGGTGCCCAGGTCGGTTTCCGGGTCGAAGTAGTTGATCATTGCGCGGCCTCCGTTTGGGTCAGCCCGAAATCGGCAGGGAAGTACTTGAGGGCGCTGGCCACCGGGTAGGCAGTCATGCCGCCCATGGCGCACAGCGAACCGTACTGCATGGTGTCGCACAGGTCGCGCAGCAGCAGCGCGTTGTCGTGGCGGTCGGTGATGCTCTGGCTGGCGATCAGCCGGTCCACCACCTCCATGCCGCGGGTGGAACCGATGCGACACGGGGTGCACTTGCCACAGGACTCTTCTGCGCAGAACTGCAGGGCAAACCGCGCCATGCTGGCCATGTTCAGGGTATCGTCGGCCACCACCACCCCGCCATGGCCGAGCATGGCGCCCATGGCGGCAAACGCTTCGTAGTCCAGCGGCGTGTCAAAGTGGCTGGGCGGCACCCAGGCGCCGAGCGGGCCACCCACCTGCGCGGCCTTCAGCGGCCGGCCGCTGGCAGTGCCGCCGCCGTAACCCTCCACCAGCTCACGCAGGGTCAGGCCGAAGGCCCGCTCCACCAACCCGCCGTGGCGAATATTGCCGGCCAGCTGGAACGGCATGGTCCCCAACGAGCGGCCCATGCCGAAGTCGCGGTAGAACGCCGCGCCCTTGGCCAGGATGATCGGCACCGAGGCCAGGGTGAGCACGTTGTGCACCAGCGTCGGCAGGCCGAACAACCCCTCGAGCGCCGGCAGCGGCGGCTTGGCACGCACAATGCCGCGCTTGCCTTCTATAGATTCGAGCAGCGCGGTTTCTTCCCCGCAGATGTAGGCACCGGCGCCTACCCGCACCTCCAGCTCGAAGGCCTTGCCACTGCTGGCGACGTTGGCACCCAGGTAGCCCGCCTGCCGCGCGACCACGAACGCCTGGTTCAG
This sequence comes from Pseudomonas sp. S60, assembly GCF_016647865.1. Classification (NCBI taxonomy): domain Bacteria; kingdom Pseudomonadati; phylum Pseudomonadota; class Gammaproteobacteria; order Pseudomonadales; family Pseudomonadaceae; genus Pseudomonas; species Pseudomonas sp. S60. Next base: position 50,786 of record NZ_JACVVH010000035.1, read on the forward strand.
GGTGCGGATGGCATCGGGGTATTCGGAACGCACATAGATGTAGCCCATGTCGGCGCCCACGGCCAGGCCTGCGATGATCATGCCTTCGATCAGCAGGAAGGGGTCGCCTTCCATCAGCATGCGGTCGGCAAAGGTGCCGGAGTCGCCCTCGTCGGCATTGCACACCACATACTTCTGCCCACCGGCAGCGCCCCGCACGGTACGCCACTTGATGCCTGCCGGGAACGCAGCGCCACCGCGGCCGCGCAGGCCCGAGTCGAGCACGCTGGCGACCACGTCATCGCCCTTCATCGCTACCGCCGTTTCCAGGCCGGCAAAGCCGCCATGGGCGCGGTAATCCTCCAGTGACAGTGGCCGGGTAATGCCAGCGCGGGCGAACAACAGGCGTTGCTGGGTTTTCAGGTAGGGGATGGCTTCCACCGGGCCGAGTGCCAGCGCATGGCCAACCGCCTCGCCAAGCAGGGCGTCGAACAACGACGGCACATCCTGCGGGGTCACCGGGCCATAGCCCACGCGGCCCTGCACACTGTCACACTCAACCAGGGGCTCCAGCCAGTACAGGCCGCGGGCGCTGGTGCGTTGCACATCGAGCGGCAACTGCCGCTGCAGGGCCTCGCGCTGCAATGCGTCGACCACTTGGTCGGCCCCCACAGCACGGGCTACCGAATCACAAGGTACGTACACCGTCAGCATGCTGCGTCCTCCCGGCAACCGTTCACCAGCTCACGCAGGCGCTCCGGGGTGAGCCGCGCGTGCACCTGCCCGTCCAGCTCCAGGGCCGGCGAACAGGCGCATGCGCCCAGGCAGTACACAGGCCGCAGGCTGATGGCACCGTCTGCGCTGGTGCCATGGTCGTCCAGGGCCAACTGCTGGCGCAGTTGTGCGGCCAAGGCCTCGGCACCGCGGCTCTGGCACGACTCGGCGCGGCAAAGGCGCAGGGTGTGGCGGGCTGGCGGTGTGGTGTGGAAGTCGTGGTAGAAGGTGATCACCCCGCGCACCTCGGCCTGGCTGAGGTTCAGCGCATGGGCGATTTCGGCGACGGCGGCGTCGGGGACAAAACCGATGTCCTGCTGGATGGCATGCAGGATCGGCAGCAACGCGCCAGGGGTGCCCTGGTGGCGTGCCAGAATACGTTCAACGGCGGGCAGGTGAAGCAGTTCATCAGGCATACAGCGGACCTCGGCATCACGGCCCCGCCCCTGTTGTTATGTTGGCGGGTACCGGCGTGTTCTGCTGCGGCGCGCCGGCCACGTCACGGTTGCGTGGTACTGGCGGCCTCCGTGCCCCTGTTCGCGCATCTACGCACACTGATACGGGGGCATCCTCGAAGCATGGCACTTGTGGGCGCAAGCGGATGCGTACGAGCGACCAGGCGCGTCCTGAAACCGACGGATGGGGCAGCCGATCACGGTGCAGCGCCCAGGGGGCCAAGCCCTACGCCTCCAGACCCTCGACGCCACCCACAACTGCGTTTAAGCTGGCGCATTTCCTACGCACGGAACAGCGTATGCCAGGCACATTCCAGGGAAGCTGCCTTTGTGCTGCGGTTGGCTACCAACTGCTCTCCCCGCCCCACTGCCATTGCAGCCTGCGCATCCTTCGCAGCGCTGATCGTATCCATACCGATACCGCAGCCCCGTGGCACCTGCCATCAGGTTCCTCCACCCCCGATTCACCACCCGAAAAGGAAATCCCATGCGTACCCTGAAACTCGCCCTTGCCGCCCTGCCGTTTTTCGTCCTGGCCGGCTGCGGCAATGACGCCCTCGAAGGCACCTATGAACAGACCACCACCGTGATGGGCTTCGAAACCCCCAAGCAAACCTGGGAGTTCTCCAAGGACTACATCATCGCCAATGGCAACAAGCTGAAAGTGGATGAGTGGGAGCGCAAGGATGACGTGGTCACCGCCCGCAACAAGGACGGCATGGCCCTGCTGAACGTTCGTGTACTGGAGGGCGGCAAGCGCCTGGAAGCCATTGGCGGCAGCGAAATGGCCAAGAACGTGTTCGTGCGGGTCGACTGACCCGTTGCGGGCCCAGGCAAGGCCCATCAGGTGCGCCTTGCCTGCCCTGCCCCGCCGCAGGTCAACCCGCACGATCACGCATCACAGCTTGAAGGTGTTGACCAGGGTATTGAACGAAATGGCCAGACGCGACAGTTCCTGGCTGGAAGCGTTGGTCTGGTTGGCCCCTGCCGAGGTCTGGGTCGACAGGTCCTGAATGTTGATCAGGTTGCGGTCCACCTCCCGCGCCACATTGGCCTGCTCTTCCGACGCCGTGGCGATCAACAGGTTGCGGTCGTTGATCTGGGCGATGTTCTGGGCGATCCGCTCAAGCGACTCACCCGTGGCCTTGGCCAACGCCTCGGTGCTGTCTGCCAGGCTGCGGCTGTTGCCCATGGCCTTCACCGCATCGTCGGCACGCGACTGCACACTGGTGATCATGGCTTCGATCTCACCGGTAGACGCCTGGGTACGCGCCGCCAGTGCTCGCACTTCGTCGGCGACCACGGCAAAGCCACGCCCTTGTTCACCGGCACGCGCGGCCTCGATCGCCGCATTGAGCGCCAACAGGTTGGTCTGCTCGGCGATGCCACGGATCACGTCCACCACCTTGGCGATATCACGCACGCTGCCTGCCAGTTCGTCGACAATCACGGTCGACTGGCCGATTTCGCTGTTGACGCTGGTAATGGCCTGCACCGCTTCGCGGGCCTGGTCACGACCACTGGCCGCTTCCTGGCTGGTTTGGCGTGAGGCCTCGGAGGTGGACGTTGCATTACGCGCCACTTCGTCCACCGCTGCGCTCATCTCGGTCACCGCAGTGGCCGCCAGCTGAATCTCGTCGTTCTGCCGCACCAGCCCGCGGGTGCTTTCTTCCGTGACTGCATTCAGTTCTTCGGCGGCGGAGGCCAACTGGTCTGCCGCACTGGCGATCTGCTGAATCGTGGTTTTCAGGTTGTTCTGCATGCCACCCAGCGCGGTCAGCAGTTGGCCGGTTTCATCAGCATGGCCGGTTTCAACCGCTTTGGTGAGGTCGCCGCCCGCAATGCGTTCGGCGTTACGAACAGCCACCGCAATCGGATTGCTGATCACCCGGCTGATAAACATGCCCAGCAGCAGTGCAGCCACGAATGCGACACCAATGCCGATGTACAGGTTGAGCTTGGCAGCCGCCTCACTGTCCTTGGCATCCTGTGCGCCCTCACCGATCTGGCGGTTGTTGGATTCGACCATGATGGTCAGTTCGTCGATCACGGTACGGAAGGCCTGGTGCAAATCGCCGGCCATCAGCAGCCTGGCAGCTGCAAGGTCGCCGCTCTGAATGGTCGCCACGGTCCGGTCGACGACCGCCTGGTAGGCGGGCCAGTCCTTTTCCATCTTGTCGCCGGCCGCACGCTCGTCATCAGCCAAGGGCGTTGCACGATAAACAGCGAAGGCTTTTTCGCTCGTCAGGCGATTCTCTTTCATGGAGGCGAGAATGGCACTGCGTTCCTCTTGCGGCGCATTGGTGGTGGTTGCCGCCAGGAAGCGATAAAGATCACGACTCTGGGCAATTGCACTGGAGCGGGTTTCGGCGGTTTTGGCCACCGACACCAGGTTATTGGAGAACACGAGTTGCAAACTCGAAGACAACGAGCCGATTCCTTGGCTACCGACAACTCCTACAATCAAGGTGATCAATGCGCAAAGCGCGAAGGCGAGGTACAGCTTGATTGCTAGTCTGGCGTCGTAGAACCAATTCATTAGGGAGGCCTGCAATAAAAGGGATGGGCTGCAATTGCACTCAGGCGCTGGCATCAATGCTGTATCGGCGGCACCCCAGTGCCCTGAAGTGCCGTGCGATGTTTTTCATCAACTCAAAAGCCAGGACGATCAGTACGCCCTTGAACGTGACTAATGGCCAATTGCCAAGACACTGACCCCACCCCTGCGCCAAGCGTTCCACTGGTCGATGACATTAATGAAAAAAATGGCGCCACATCGTTGACGCGTATAAAAAACGCCTGCGGTTCAGGCAGGCGTCCGGGCGCAGCAATGCTGCTTACCAGAAGGTGCCACGCAGCGTCAGCACAACGTTGCGCGGCTCGCCATAGTAATTTCCATACTCAGAAGTGCCGACACTCGCGTAATAACGGCGATCGAGCAAATTGTTGCCGTTTAGCGCAACAGTCCAATGATTATCAATATCGTATTCAACCATGGCATCGTAGACCGCATAACCGCTCTGGCTGAAATCATAATCATTGCTGTCTGTCACATTGCCGTTGCCATCAAATCGGTAGGCTTTACCGGTGACGTAAGTGAGGCTCATGGCCGTTACCCCACCCCCCACGCGCCAGCCCTCCAGCGCCCCCTTCAAGTTGTAGACGCTCCACAGTTTCAACAGATGACGGGGCGTTACCGTGCTCGACAGCGTCTCTTCGCTGCTGTTGCGGATCATGTTGTAGGTATATCCCGCCATGATGTCCCACCCCGGCATGATCTCGCCGGTCGCCTCCAGGTCGATGCCTTTGCTGATGACCTTGTCCTGCGCCAGGAAGCAACATGAGCTGCTGTAGCTGAAGGGTGGGTTAGGGTATGCCGGGTCGGTGGCCGCCTGGTGCTCACGGGTGGTGTAGAACAGCGCTGCACTGACATTGAGCGCACCCTGGAACAGCTCTCCTTTGAGGCCGATTTCATAGGTTTTACCGGTCATTGGCTCAAGGGGTGATGGGGAGGCCTCGGGGCCTTGCATTTTCTGCGACTGCGGCTTGAAGACTTCCGAGTAACTGGCATAAGCAGACCACTGTTCGTCCAACGCATAGATCAGCCCACCATAGGGCACCAGCGTGGTCGCTTCGCGGTCGGTGACCCGGTCCTGCTCTTGCCACGGCCCGGTGCCGTCATTGTTGCGCAGGCTATAGGCCTGCTCGAACCTGTAACGCTGGGCGCGGGCGCCGGCCACGAGTTTCAGCGGGTCGGTCAACTGCAGGCGCAGCGTGGTATAGGCGCCGTACTGCTCTCGCGTATTGGGGTTGTAGTCCCGCCAGAAACTCCGGTTGGAGCCCAACTCCGGCAAGGGCGTGGCACCAGGGTTCCACAGGTCGATCAACCCGCCTTTACCGTTGACACCCATGGCAGCGCGCCAGCGACTGGTCACCTTCTGGTAGTCGGCGCCCAGCAGCAATTCGTGCTGGCGGCCAAAGGCGTCGAAGGTGCCCGAGAGGTTGATGTCGAATACGGACTGGTTGCTCCAGCTTGAAACGTAGCTGCCCCACCAGTACGTGCCGGTGTTAGTGGTTTCGTCTACTGAGCCGTAAGGGTTTATACCCTCGACGTTGGCGCTGTTATACGAGTGGGTATAGGAAGCGTTGAGCTTCCAGTCCGGGTTGAAGCTGTGGTCGATCTTGGCAAACCACTCCCGGGTGTAGCTGTCCGACCATGCCCGGTTGGAGGTGAACCAGGTGCTGCGCGGCAGTTTAAGGTCGCCACCCGTGCTGTAGCGCGGCAGGCCGTCCCCGGTACCGTTGTCCTTGACCTTGTCGTAGCTGCCACCCACCGTCAGCATCGTGTCATCGGTAACGTCCGCTTCCAGAATGCCGTACAAGAACGGCTTTTCGGTGCTGCGCTTGTCCATGAAGTATTGGCGGTCGGTGTAGGCCGCCACTACCCGGCCGCGCAGCTTGCCGTCCAGGCCCAGAGGGCCGGTGAGGTCCACTTCGCTGCGGTAGTTGTCCCAGGAGCCTGCAGAAGTGTTCAGTTTCAGCTGGTAGCTGGCCATTGGCCGCTTGCGCACCAGGTTGACGATGCCACCCGGGTCCCCGGTGCCGCCCAACAGCCCACTTGCACCGCGCAATACCTCAACGTGGTCATAGGGCGCCATGTCGTACAGCCGCTCACTGTAGAAGGTGCCCAGCCCGGTGCCGATGTCCATCGGTGACGTGCCGTCGATCTGCACGTTGTCGATACCGAAACCCCGGGAATAGAACTGCTGCGAACTGTAACTGTTGTTGCGCACGGTGATGCCCGGGGTACGCTTCATGGCTTCGGGCAGCGTGGTGATGCGCTGGTCCTCGATCATCTGCTGGCTGATGATGGAAACAGTCTGGGGGGTGTCCTTCAGGCTGGTGGGCGTCTTCGAACCCACGCTGACCAGGCCTGCCGTGTATGACTTGCTGTTTTCGGTCGCCTTACCCATCCCCTGCCCCTGAATGGTGATGGCCCCGAGGGTCAGCGCATTGTCGGCAGTGACCTGTTCGGCGATCACGTAGCTGCCCTCCGCCGTCTTCTCCACACTCAGGCTCGAACCCTGCAACAGCCGTTGCAGCGCCTGATCCACGCTCAAATGGCCAACCAGCGAAGGTGCCTGCCGGCCCGCAGCGGTATCGGTGGCGAACAGGATGCGGCTGCCCGTCTGGCGGGCCAGGGCGTTGAGCGCCTGGTCCAGTTGCTGGGCAGGTACATTTACGTTGTACTGGGCTTCCTGGGCCTGCAGGCTGGAGACCAGCAGCAGGCTTGCCGCCAGTGCCGACAGGCGGCTGACATGGATACGGCGCGGTGGTGTGTGGTTGTTCATGCAGCTCCCCAATGACGCGATCAAAAGTGACGTTCATTGGCAGTGGCGGATGAACGCAGCGCAATGTTGAGGTGCGATGCGAAAAATTCTCGTTAGCTTCTGATAACCGCCCCGGCGACAGCGCTATCGCCTGCTCACAGTAACGGTGCCATTACCGGAGCGGGTCACTATCACGGGCAGAATCGCCGGCAGCAGGTCAATCAGCGATTCGATGGCCGCCGTGTCAAACTCCCCAGATACACGCAGGTGTGCCAAACGCGGGTCTGCCAGGTTGACCGGTGCCTGGCGGTAACGACGGATATCGGCCAGCACCTCGTGCAGCGGTGTGCCATCAAAGCGCAGTTTGCCTTGCTGCCAGGCGCTGGCCTGCGATGGCGCACGTGCTGTCACACGCCCGAGGCGTTGATTGCTCGCCAGCACCTGCTGGCCGCCCTCCAGGCGTTGTGGCGCAACCGAAGCGGTTGAAACCTCCACCGCGCCTTCCACCACCGCAACCGCGACACCGCGGGCGTCGCTGCGCACATTGAATACGGTGCCGATATCCCGCACCGTCACCCCTTGGCTGCGGACGATAAACGGCCTGGCACCGTGCGCAACGGTGAAGGCGGCCTCCCCCTCCAGCAGTTCAAACTGGCGGCTACGCAAGCGGTGTTCGATACGCAGGTGGGTGGCGCTGTTGAGCACCGCGAGGCTGCCGTCGGGCAACTGCAGGCGCTGGCGCTGGGCATAACCGGTGCGCAGGTCATCCGTACGCCAGGCCGGGTCCAACATCCATAACGTGGCCGCCAGGCACAGCACCGAAACCGTGGCGCCCAGCACTTTCTTGCGTGTGCGCTGCCGGGCGGTTTGCGCCTTGGCTTCAGCCAGCACAGCCTCACGCGAAGGCACCCGTTCGCGCACTGCACGTTCGAAGGCCGTAAGTGGGTCGCCCGGGTCGGGCCGACGGGGCTGTGCCATGGCTCAGCCCCGCCCCGCCAATGCCTGCCGCGCAGGCTCCCAGCCCTGGGCAATGCTGCGCATGGCCCGGGCAAAGTGCTGGGTGACCATGTTCACCGAGATCCCCAGTTCACCCGCGATCTCCCGTTGCGGCATGTCGTGAATCCGATGCAGCAGAAACACCTGCCGGGCACGCGCCGGCAACGCGTCGATGATCGCCAGCAGCGCTTCCAACTGTTGCTCGAAGTCCAGCGCTGCGGCGCCATCGAGCTCATGCACATGGCAGTCAGGTACCGAGTCGGTGGGTTCGAAGTACGCCAGACGCGTGTTTTCCGCGCGCCGGCGGTCGATGGCGCGGTTGAAGGATGTGCGGCGCAGAAACGCGAATGGCAGCTTGACCGCCTGTTGCGGCGGTTTCTCCAGCAATTGCAGGCACACGTCATGCACGACGTCTCGGGCGAACTGGCTGCCGTGAAAGCGCCTGCGGATATAGGCGACCAGGTCGTCATAATGCAGGGCCAGCGCACTGATCAGTTCGGCATCAGGGGAAGACTTGGTCATGACCAGACAGGGGCTAATTGGGAGTGAGTCGCATTATATATAAAATGCGACCCCTGCCTACTCTTCCCGATCGCCCAGGGTTCAGGTGCGCATCATGTCAGCCGCTTGCTCGGTGGCCTCGGTGGTGCGCGTGGCCAGCTTGCGCACTTCATCCGCCACCACCGCAAAGCCCCTCCCCGCCTCGCCTGCACGGGCCGCTTCAATGGCCGCGTTCAGTGCCAGCAGGTTGGTCTGGCTGGCAATGCTCTGGATGGTGCCGACAATCTGCGTAAGCTTGACGATGTTCGCTTCCAGCGTGCGCTGGTGGGCCGCCTCGGTATCGCGCATGGCGCTTTGCTGGTGTTCCAGGTCCACGTCCACCAGCGCCCCCACCACCCGCAGTGGCGCACCGTGGGCATCGCGCTTGGTTTGCCCGCGTGCGCGGAACCAGCGGTATTCGCCGCTTTTCATCTTCAACCGGTACTCGATGTCGAAGGGGGTTTTGCCGGAGCGGTCGTTCAGGTGGGCCTGGAACGCTTCCAGGCTGTAGGCCTTGTCTTGCGGATGCAGGCGCGAGGCCCAGCTGTCCAGCACGTCAGGGAATTCCTCCACCGTTTCGAAGCCCAGCAGGCGGCGGAACTGCGGCGACCACCAGAACGGGTTGTTCGGGTTGACCGGGTCACCCGCGATCACTTCCATGTCCCACAAGCCATCGGACAACATCTCCCGTGCCAGCTCGAAACGGGTGATGATCACATCGTGTTCCTGCTCGCGCTGCAGCTCGTCATGGATGTCCCGCAACGCCCCGGCAACCCGCAGCGGCACGCCCCGGCTGTCACGCAGGGTTTCGCCCTGGGCGAAGAACCAGCGGTAGCTGCCGTCCTTCATGGCCAGGCGGTTGCGCACCCGGTAGGGTGTCATGCCCGACTTGTCGTTCAGGTGGCGGGCGAACGCATCCAGTGTGGCGGCCCGGTCATCCGGGTGCAGCCGGTCGGCCCAGCTGGCCAGCACGTTGGGGAAATCGCGCTCGTCGCGAAAGCCCAGCATCTCCCTGAATTGCTGCGACCACCAGAAGCGGTTACGTGGGTTGACCGGGTCGCCAGCCACCACTTCCATGTCCCACAGGCCTTCGCTGGAGGCGCGGTTGACCAGGTCGAAGCGGGTTTCCGAAGCACGGGCACTGGCATCGGCTTCGGCCAGCAACTGGCGCGCAGACTCCAGCTCGCGCTCCAGTTCGGCAATACGGTTGTCCCGCTCTGCGGCTTTCAGTTCGCGTGAAGTCCATTCACTTTGCACGTCTGCCCAGCTGGCCGAGCCACGGCCAGCTCCGGCCTGGGAGGAAGAAGGCAGCGCGGCAGCGAGTTGCCTGAGCACCTGAAGCTCATGGCGGTTACGAAATAGATGAAGCATGGGTTGATACTCGGAGGAAGACGAAGAATGCCGAATCCCTGGCTTGCATGGCACGTTGCAGCGGGTGCACAACGCAGCATCTGCGGTTGCGAGACGCAATCAGTGCATACTCCGACCGCTGCATTGCGCAAAAGGTTGCGTAGCACTGACATCATTACGATATCAGTTTTACAGGCGCAGTCACTGCCCGATGAACACTATTGCCGACAGAGCAACTACGGCTAGGCAACGCACCCGCTGAAGCGGGAATGATAGGCATACCGCAACGTTCAGAGACCCCATCGTTGACCGACCAGACACTGCTCGCCAAGTACGCGAAACGGTTTGATGCCGTACTCGCCCACATTGATGGCCACCTCGACGGTGACCTCTCGGTCGAAACGCTGAGCCGCCTTGCGAATTTTTCGGCGTATCACTTTCACCGACAGTTCAGCGCGTTCATGGGCGTGCCGGTATCGCACTACGTCCAGCTCACCCGGCTGCGCCGCGCGGCACATCAGCTGGCGGCGTCACCACAGGTCTCGGTGGTGCAGGCCGCGCTCGGTGCGGGCTTCGAAAGCCCCGAGGCGTTTTCCAGGGCATTCAGGCGCGCCTTCGGCATGCCCCCTAGCGCCTTTGCCAAGGCGCCCAACTGGAAGGCCTGGAGTGCGGTGTTCGTTGTTCCCCACCTTGCCAGGCGTATCAGCATGCAGATCCGTATCGTGAACTTCTCTGAAACCCGCGTTGCCGCGCTGGACCACCACGGGGCGCCCAACCGCGTGGGCGAAACCGTGGCGCGCTTTCGCCAGTGGCGAATGCAGACCGGCCAATCGCCCGTCGCCAGCTGCCGCACGTTCGGCATCCCCTACGACAACCCAGACACCACCCCCGCCGAGGATTTCCGCTTCGCCGTGTGCGGCGAGATGCGCGATGCCCTGCAGGCCAACACGTATGGCGTGCAAGCGCGGGTGATACCGGCAGGACGGTGCGCGGTGATCCGCCACGTCGGCTCGTTGGACTGCATTGGCGAAACGATCTACCCGGTATACCGGGACTGGCTGCCAGCCAGCGGAGAGGAGCTGCGCGACCATCCGCTGGTATTCGAATACCTGAGTGTGTATCCCGAAACACCGGTAGAGCGGTGGGAGACGGATGTGTATGTGCCGTTGAAATAGGCCGGCTTTGGCACTAATCGGCCTGCTCGTCGGGTACCTGATTCAAGGTGGCCAACATGATCACTTCCGTGGCCGAATACAGGCCATCGATACTGGCCACGACCTTTGCGCCCAGCACTTTTGCGTAAAGCTGCTGGGCAGCGTTGTCGGCACGGGTTGAGACGAGGACCGACTTTATACGTTGGCCCTCGCTGCTCAACGCTTCGGTAACCAAGGCCAGTGACGCCCTGATCAGATGCTCGCCGAAGCCGTGCCCGCGATGCCGGCCGGCCACCGCTATTTGATCGAGTTCCAGCGTGGCCTCGGGGCGAATGCCGGACTTCTGGGCCCAGAAGATATAGCCGGCGATTTCGCCTTCCAGGTCCAACACGAACGCCAGCATTCGCGGTGCGGCGGACAACGTGGCGTGTACCCAGGTTTCGGAGCCCATCTGGCGTGTGAAGGCCTCGCGGTGCAGGGTTGCGATTGGTAGGGTGTCGGCGAGGGTGGCGGGTCTTACTTGGGGATGCATGGCGGGGCCTGGGTTGGGTCAGCGGGTGAGCCATCTGAGTGGGCGGATGGGTGGGTCGTTCAGCAAGTTCGTAGTCAAGCGCGGTGAAGGACTGGCACTTGGTGAAGCAGGATACTATTGGCGGCGGCTCATTAGGAGGCTCGGTGCAGAGATGAACCTGGAAGAATGGGATGAAGCGGTGCCCAATCCGCTCACTGCGCGTGAGGCCTGCCAAGTGCTGCGGGAAGCGCTTTTCGGGCGCCGGACGATGACAATTGTTCGTGGCCAGGTTTCAGAACAATTGGATTGCTTGCATTACGTAGTGGATGTCGATGGCTGGAAGATGCGCATCTGCGCCAACAACGGCGAGCCTGAGTATTGCGAGTTATGTGTGAGCCCGGAGGGCAAGTGCTGGGCGTTCGACCCGGGTGCCCGTATTGATCCGATTGCGTTGCTGTCAGGGTGGGAATATCAGAATCTGCAGCGGTTGCTGACTACACTTTGAAGGGGATGGCTGCGATACCTGCGTTGCTTACTGAATAGGTGCAAGGGATATGCGCAATAAAAGACAGTTATGGCTGCTGCCAATCGTGGTGCTCTTCGTCGTGGTCTGGGCAACCGGAAAAAAGAGCCCGTCTGAAGTTGAGAAGCCGATTAGCCCCACGCCAGTGAGCACCCTTGCGGCCGAGTCGCCAGGTGTGGGGCAAAAACCCTCATCTTCAACACTTGAGCATTTTGTAAACGCTGACAAGCTGAACCTGCGCGCCAGCCCAGGCGGCACGGTGGTTGGCAGCCTTAAACGGGGTGACACTGTGCGAGTTTACGAACGGCGCGCGGATTGGGGTCGCATCAGCCTCGATGGCCAGGCTCCACGTTGGCTTTCGGCCAAGAACCTCTGCACCACAGCAAATTGCTTTGCCAATGCCACGCAAAAAAGGCAGCGGGCGGTTCCGCAGCCTGCTCGCAACGCCGGGCCTACGTATGGTATGTCGTGCCCCTGCTCTTCTGGCCGAGTTTGTATCGGGCCCGCGGTGGTCGCTATTGCATTACCTCTGGGGGTAACAAGCGGTATGGCATTTGACGGGTTTTGTAGCGAGGCCGGGCTGGATGGTTTAGAGCCCAGCTGAAAGCACCCCATCGGCCAAAACCGGACGCGGGATTGCTTCGGTTGATAGACTATGCACCTCCTTGAATACCACTTGGCCTGGCGCGATGCGCCTGGTCATTCAGATACGTGACTTAGATGCCTCAAGACCTGAACAACCAACGCATTGAGCCTTCCCGCCGCTTCAGCGTTGCACCGATGATGGACTGGACCGACCGCCACTGCCGGTTCTTCCTGCGCCTGCTCTCCAAGCACACCCTGCTCTACACCGAAATGGTCACCACCGGTGCCCTGCTGCACAACGACGCCCAGCGCTTTCTACGCCACGATGCCAGCGAACACCCGCTGGCCCTGCAGCTGGGCGGCAGTGTGCCGGCAGACCTGGCGGCCTGCGCCAGGCTCGCCGAGCAGGATGGTTATGACGAGGTCAACCTGAATGTCGGTTGCCCCAGCGACCGGGTGCAGAACAACATGATCGGTGCCTGCCTGATGGCGCATCCGGCGCTTGTGGCTGATTGCGTGAAGGCCATGCGCGATGCGGTGTCGACTCCGGTGACGGTCAAGCACCGCATTGGCATCAATGGGCGCGACAGTTATGCCGAGCTGTGCGATTTTGTCGGCCAGGTGCGCGAGGCTGGGTGCCGCAGCTTCACCGTGCATGCGCGGATCGCCATTCTTGAGGGCTTGTCGCCGAAAGAGAACCGCGAGGTACCGCCGCTGCGCTATGACGTGGCGGCGCAGCTGAAAGCGGATTTCCCAGACCTGGAAATCGTGCTCAACGGTGGTATCAAAACCCTGGCAGAGTGTGAGGCGCACCTGCAAACCTTTGATGGTGTGATGCTGGGGCGCGAGGCTTATCACAACCCTTACTTGCTGGCAGACGTGGACCAGCGGCTGTTTGCCAGCGTTGCGCCGGTGGTTACGCGCAGCGAGGTGATGATGCAGTTGCGGCCTTACATTGTGGCGCATATGGAAAGTGGCGGTGCGATGCACCATGTCACCCGGCATATTCTTGGGCTCGCCCAGGGGTTCAAGGGGGCGCGGCGGTTCAGGCAGTTGCTGTCGGCGGATATTCACAAGGCGGCGGAGCCGCTGGTGGTGTTTGATCAGGCGTTGGAGTTGCTGCAGGGGCGGTGATTTGGGTGGCCTTGGGGTTGGGGCTGCTTTGCAGCCCATCGCGAGCTTTGCTCGCTCCTACGTTTGTTTCGGGCCAATTAGGCCTGT